>JAISNE010000221.1 GCA_031276375.1 Accumulibacter sp. | reverse complement strand
GGGCCGTCGTGCTGGAAGATGTTCCGCCATACGCGGTTGTCGTTGGCGTGCCGGGAAAAGTAAAAAAATATCGATTTACGCCACGGCAGATAAAAATCCTGGAAGCGGTTCGATGGTGGGACTGGAGCGATGATGAAATAAGGTCGAATATGGAATACATCCTCGAACCGGAGTTATTTTTTGAGAAATACACTGGCTTGGTGACATGACCGCAAGCGCAGGGTGAATCAGATGCCGGATGACAGGGATCGGAAGATTCATGCGGCAGTGAACCGCCGGAAGTTGATCCCTGATCCCTGATCCCTGATCCCTGATCCCTGATCCCTGATCCCTGATCCCTGATCCCTGATCCCTGATCCCTGATCCCTGATCCCCGATCCCTAAATGCGATTGCCCTGAGATTTACATATCAACGGCCTATTGGACGCAACTTGGAGATAGGTTTATAAACAGACGGAACGCGATTCCCGGCGCGGGCGCTCATCAAGGCCTTTCCCGCGCCGCGCCTCCCCTGGATTACCCGCAGGTGCCGACGGCGCCGCAGGCGGTGCAGAAATCGCAGCCGTCCTTGCGGATCATGGTGAAGTTGCCGCATTCGCCGCACAGCCTGCCGGCGGTGGGCTTGGGCGCGGTCTTGCTGGCCGGCGCTTCGAGGATGCCCATCTGCTGCAGCGGGAAACCGTTTTCGTCGAGAATGCCGAGCATCACGTAGCGGTGGATGATCAGGCTGGCGATGTAGGCCACGGTCGACGGATAGGTCTGCTGCCGGCGCGTGCCGGGGACGAAGGCCATGAAGTCGCCGAGCGGTTCGGGGTAGTCGAGCAGTTTCCGGAGCTTCATGCCGATCCACGCCGGGTCGAGCACGCGCATGTCGAGCGACAAGAGCTTGGTCAGGCCGTCGAGGGCGCGCGGGTAGTTGCCGGCGAGCCATACCGAATACGGGCGCGTGACGCCGTCGGGCAGAGTGATTTCCTTGAGGCCGAGGACGAAATCCTCGCTGGTCGCCGGATTGAGCACGTCGACCGTCCAGGACAGGGTACCGTCGGTGCCGGTCTTCGGTTCCTTCAGGCTGAACAGCGCGTCGAGCACCGGCGTCGGCCCCTCGCTTTTGAACGCGTCCAGTTCTTCGACGCGGTACTCGATCAGACGGGCCATGGCGGAAACGACCGAGGGCAGGCGCTTCTTTTCGCCGTGCGGCGGAAACGGCATTTCGAAGCTTTCGCCGTCGGGCGTTTTGGCCAGCGATTCGAGCTTGAGCCGGAGCCAGCCGTGATCGTTGGCCCGCATGTCCATCGACAGGGTTTTCGCCACGGCGCCGAGACCGCGCGGCTGCGCCGGCCCGTTGACCCAGACCTCGAACGGCCAGGAGCGGCCTTCCTGGTCGACGTGGCCGACGAACAGGGCGAACTTGCCGTGGCCGTGGTCGATCATGTAGGTCCACGCCATGTTGCCTTCGGGCAGGTTCGGGCGGCCCGGCCAGCGCAGGCTGGACAACACCGGGGCCGGCAGGTTCTTGATCGACAGGCGGCGGTTGGCGTCGCCGTTGACGAAGTCCTGCGGCTGCATTTTCTCCTCGGACGGCTTGGGCGGTTCGACCGAGAGCACGGCGCTGAGCACGCTGTTGGGACGATACGTGGCGAGTCCCTTGAGGCCGGATTTCCAGGCACTCATGTATAGATTCTGGAAATCCTCGTAGGGATAGTCGGCGGGGACATTGACCGTCTTGGAAATCGAGGTGTCGATGTACGGGGCGACGGCGGCGACCATGTTCTTGTGCGCCTCGGCCGAAATTTCCAGCGCGCTCACGAAGTAGTCGGGCAGGTTGTCGACGTCGCCGCCCAGGTGCCGGTACAACCGCCAGGCGTAGTCTTCGACCGCGTATTCCTTGAGGGTGCCGTCGGCCATGCGCTTCTTGCGGCTGTAGGTCCAGGAAAAGGCCGGTTCGATACCGTTGCTGGCGTTGTCGGCGAAGGCCAGCGAGATGGTGCCGGTCGGCGCGATGGACAAAAGGTGCGAGTTGCGGATGCCGTGCCGGCGAATCTCCTCCTTGATCTCGGCTGGCAGGCGCGAGGCGAAGTTGCCGCCGGACAGGTACAGTTCGGCGTTGAACAGCGGGAAAACGCCGCGCTCCCTGGCCAGTTCGACCGAGGCGAGGTAGGCGGCGTCGCGCATGCGCTCGGCGATCCGGGCGGCCATCGCGGTGGCTTCCGGGCGGTCGTAGCGCAGGCCGAGCATGCACAGCGTATCGCCGAGTCCGGTGAATCCCAGGCCCACGCGCCGCTTGTTGGCCGCCTCCTCGCGCTGGTGTTCGAGCGGCCAGGCGGTCACGTCGAGAACGTTGTCGAGCATGCGCTGGGAGACCTTGACCACCTCGCTGAAAGCGTCGAAGTCGAACTCGGCCTGGTTGGAAAAGGGATGGCGCACGAACAGCGTCAGGTTGACCGAGCCAAGGCAACAGCAGCCGTAAGGCGGCAGCGGCTGTTCGGCGCAGGGATTGGTGGCTTCGATCAGCTCGCAATAATTGAGGTTGTTGTCCTTGTTCATGCGGTCGAGGAACAGGATTCCCGGCTCGGCGTGATCGTAAGTCGACTTCATCACCTGATCCCACAGATCGCGCGCGCGCACCCGGCGGTAAACCCATATGCCGTCGTCGCGCTGGAAGGCGCCGCCGAGCTTCATGTCGGCGTTGGGCTCGGCGCGATGGGTCAGCTCGACTTCGCCGTCGCTGTCGACCGCCTGCATGAAATCGTCGGTGACCGCGATGGAGATATTGAAATTGGAGAGGTCGCCCTTGTCCTTGGCGTGGATGAACAGCTCGATGTCCGGATGGTCGCAGCGCAGCACGCCCATCTGCGCGCCGCGCCGCGCGCCGGCGGACTCGACCGTCTCGCAGGAACGATCGAAGACGCGCATGTACGAGACCGGCCCCGAGGCGCGCGACTGGGTTCCCTTGACCTGCGCGCCGTGCGGGCGGATCGCGGAAAAATCGTAGCCCACGCCGCCGCCGCGGCGCATGGTTTCGGCGGCTTCGGCAAGGGCGCTGTAGATGCCCGGCCGGCCATCGACGATCTCCACGATGGAATCGCCCACCGGCTGCACGAAACAGTTGATCAGCGTGGCGGCCAGCGTGGTGCCGGCGGCGGAATTGATCCGCCCGGCCGGAACGAAGCCGTTTTCCTGCGCCCAGAGAAAACGCTCTTCCCACTTCGCGCGATGTTTTTCGTCCTCGTTGGCGGCCAGCGCCCTGGCGATGCGGCGGCGCACGTCGTGAACGCTGGTTTCCGGTCCCTTGGCGTATTTTTCGACGAGAACTTCGGTGGAGATTTCCTGCCCCGCCAACGGGACGATTTCGGGAACTTCCGCAATCGCGGCCAGGGAAAGTTGCTGCGTGCTCTGACTCATGGTTTTGCCTTTCTTGGTTCGCCTGTTCGAGGAGATGTTTTTCAGCCGGTGTCCGGCGCCGCCGAAGGGCGCGATTTTGCCGCCAGGAGATGCGTCCCGCTGCCGGAATTAGTCGTACAGCATGGACTGCGGGAAATCGGACGGGTTCCAAATCTACTATATCTAGTAGTGCAAAGCAAGAAAAACGCTAGATATAGTTGTATTTTTCTTTCGCCGATCCTGAAAAGACCGTCAAATCATGTAATTGCGCCAAGCGGGCGCAATGCCTCATAATGTCATCCGTTCTGAACAGCGGCAGCGGTACATTCGTCCTTGGCGGCGCTGGAACGGCGATGTTTTTTTCCAGCTTGCCTGATTACTTCGGGGAGAGGTAGAAATGTTCGTCTTTGTGTTGAATTGCGGCAGTTCGTCTTTCAAGTACCAGTTGCTCGACATGTCCGACGAGCGCCGGGTGGCGGCCGGTCTGGTCGAGCGTATCGGCATGAAGGACTCGGTGCTGGTCTATGAGCCCGCCAACGGCGAGAAAATCAAGGAAACGTCCGATATCGCCGATCATGAGGCGGCGATCAAGAAAGTCCTGGGCAAACTGATCGACCCGCGGAGCGGAGTCATCAAGTCCCTGTCGGACATCGCCGCCATCGGCCATCGCGTCGTGCATGGCGGTGAGAAATTCTCCGGTTCGGTGCTGGTGACCGAAGCGGTGATCGCCGCGCTCAAGGAAAACATCCCGCTCGCGCCGCTGCACAACCCGCCCAACATCACCGGCATCGAGGCCATGCGGAAAGCCTTGCCCGGCGTTCCCAACGTCGGCGTGTTCGACACCTCGTTCCACGCCACCATGCCCGCGGAATCCTACATCTACGCGCTGCCGTACGAGTGGTACGAAAAACACCACGTGCGCCGCTACGGCTTCCACGGCACCTCGCACCGCTTCGTTTCCGAGCGCGCGGCCAGGATTCTCGGAATCGACAAGGACAGTTTCAACGGCGTCACCTGCCACATGGGCAACGGCTCGTCGTTTACCGCGATCAGGAACGGCAAATCGTTCGACACCAGCATGGGCATGACCCCGCTCGAAGGGATCGTCATGGGCACGCGCTGCGGCGACCTCGACGCCGGCATCCCGAACTACCTCGCGGCCAACGTCCACATGTCGTTTGCCGACATCGACAAGGCCCTGAACAAGGAATCCGGCCTGCAAGGGATCTCCGGCGTCAGTTCCGACATGCGCGATCTGCACAAAGCCTCCTCGGAGGGGAACGCCCGCGCCAAGCTGGCCATCGACGTGCTGCGCCACCGCGCGCTCAAGTACATCGGCGCCTACGCCATCGAACTGGGGCGCGTCGACGCCATCGTGTTTACCGGCGGCATCGGAGAAAACGACATCGCGTTCCGGGCATCGATCGTCGAACGCCTGTCCCTGCTCGGCATCCGGCTGGACGCCAAGGCCAACGACGTGCGCGGATGCGAAGCCGTGATATCCACCGCCGATTCGCCGGTCAAGGTCATGGTCATACCGACCAACGAAGAACTGGTGATCGCGCGCGATACCCGCGACATACTCGCCCGGTAGGAACACCCGCGCTCCGGGCGCTGCCAGCGATGGTGGTATTGTTCAGGGGACAGAGGACAGAGGACAGAAGACAGTAGTATTTGCGGCGCGAAGCGCCGGTAACTGGCTGTCCTCTGCCCCTGAAGTTTCCCCTCGAATAACCGTCCCCCCGTCTCCGTCCCCCGTCCCCGTCATTCCCGCGCAGGCGGGAATCCAGCATTCCACCGCCTTTTCTGGATTCCCGCCTGCGCGGGAATGACGGGTATCTTGACCGCCTCGTCTTGGAAAAAGCGGAGG
>JAISNE010000208.1 GCA_031276375.1 Accumulibacter sp. | reverse complement strand
AATTCCGTAGCGACAGGTGATACAAGGTTGCAGTCAAACCATCGTGATACGAAAAAAATAACTGAAATTTTGATACGTCATACTGGAATATTGACTGCCTATTGAGCACAACTTGGTATTATACGTCGCCCGCTCGATCTTCCGGCTCGAGAACACCCCGGTGGCGTAACCATAGATCAGCAACGACAACAACAACAACAACATCGCAGGGTGATACGCCGTACTGCCTCGACCCGCATAAGCCTTCTCCAGGGCGCTGACATCAAGACCCTCAACGACTTCGACAACCAACCGGGCCAGATGGTCTTCCGGCAGCCATTCGTCAACGGACGGCGGAAGCAGGTACCCCGTATGGCGGTCAATCGGATGGAAGCGGCTCATTTTTCGGTAGCGTTTCTACAACTCAGTGAGGTAAGCCCCCGGCTTTGCCGGGGGACTCACCGAGGTTTGACCTATACGACGGTCGAGGTGAATTTCTGATCGCCACCAAGCGCGATTCAGATAGCACGGCGTTGGGACGGTCGGCAGCGTAATTTCACGGGAGAGAATTTCTGAGCTCACGGCTTCTTCGTTTCAACCATCGGCTTGGACGAATCGATCATTCGAGCCTATATCCGTCACCCGGAAAAGGAGGATAAGCGGTATGAGCTATTACGCATGCAGGTATGATAGCCGCCTTGGGCGGCCCACGGTTTTATCGCGCCTTTGAGGCGCTCACAATATCAAGCCCCCGGTTTTGCCGGTATTTGACTGCGAACACGGTTGCTCCCCCGCAAGCAGGCGAGGGAAACGACTCTGATCCCTGATCCCCGATCCCTGATTTTCCCCTATTCTCCGTGCTTCGCTCCCCGGCGTTTCGTTTCCGCTTTCCGTTCTTCCTCTCCGAGCGGGATTAGTTGCTATAGTGAAGTGAAAGGAGCATCGCCATGAGCACTCGTTTACGCCCGGCCGCCGTCGCCGGAATGTTTTACCCCGATTCGGCGCATCGCCTGAGCCGCGAAGCCGGGGCCATGCTCGCCGGCGTCGCCGGCGCGCCGGCGGAGCGTCCAAAGGCGCTGATCGTTCCGCACGCCGGGTACGTCTATTCCGGGCCGGTCGCGGCCAGCGCTTTTGCGTTGCTGGTCAACTGGAAGGACACCATCCGCCGCGTGCTGCTGCTCGGCCCGACGCATCGCGTCGCCGTGCGCGGGTTGGCGCTGCCGGACTGCGACGCTTTCGCCACGCCGCTGGGCAGCGTGCCGATCGACCAGGAGGCCGCCGCGGCGATACGCGATCTGCCGCAGATCGTCGTCAGCGATCCGGCGCATCGCCTGGAGCACTCGCTGGAAGTCGAGATTCCGTTCCTGCAAGTCGTTCTCGATGAGTTTTCCCTGTTGCCGCTGGCCGTCGGCGAGGCTTCGCCGGACGCCGTGGCCGAAGCGCTCGACCGTCTGTGGGGCGGGCCGGAAACGCTGATCGTGGTCAGTTCGGATCTGTCGCACTATCTTCCTTATGAGGACGCGCGCCAGATCGATGCCGAGACTGCCCGCCAGATCGGCAATCTCGATCCGATCATCAATCATTACCAGGCCTGCGGCGCGACGCCGGTCAACGGGCTGCTGCTGGCGGCCCGCAAGCGCGGCTTGCAGGCTCGCCAACTGGATTTGCGTAATTCGGGCGACACGGCGGGAGACCGCCGGCAAGTCGTCGGTTACGGAGCATTCGCTTTCTTTGAAGCATTTTAAGGGGAACCACCATGTCCATCGATCCTTTGGGCCATACGCTGTTGACCATTGCCCGCAACGCCATCGAAAAGAAATTCGGGTTGCCGGTGCATACGGTCACGCCGCATCCGGATCTGGCCAGACCGGCGGCGACCTTCGTCACGCTGACGCAGCAAGGCCAGTTGCGCGGATGCATCGGCACGCTCGAAGCGTGCCGTCCGCTGGCCACGGACGTCGGTAAAAACGCGTTCGCGGCGGCTTTCCACGACCCGCGCTTTCCACCCTTGCGGCAAAACGAACTGGAGATGACCCGCGTCGAGGTTTCGCTGCTCGACACGCCGGAACCCTTGCGTTTCACCGACGAAGCCGACGCGCTCAGGCAATTGCGTCCGGGCATCGACGGGCTGATCCTGAGTTGCGGAAGCCATCGCGCCACTTTCCTGCCGCAAGTCTGGGAATCGCTGCCGACACCGCCGCTGTTCCTGCAGCACCTCAAGCTCAAGGCCGGGCTGCCGGTGGCTTTCTGGGGGCCGAACCTGACGCTCGCCCGCTACGGAGTGCAAAAATGGAAGGAGGCCTCCTGACCTCCTCCCGCCATCCGCCGGCGGCGCTGGAGTCCGCACAGGAATCCGCGCTGGAATCCGCGCAGGACCCCGGATACTTTGCGGCAAAAAGACTAGAATGTTACAATTCGCGCCCGCGACCGGGCGAAACGGCATGGAAGAGCTTACGCCCTCCTTGCCGGATGATTCCCCTGAAGGGAGGGGTTTCCAACCGGAAGTCGTTTCGATGAAAAGCCGTAGCGAGGACAACGAGGGAAGCGCTTGGATCAACGCCAATATTTCCTGCTGGTAAAACGCCTGGAAGTCGACGCCACCGTCAGTCCCGGCGCCTATCGCAGCAAGGTCCTTTTGCTCAGCAGCGCCGCCTATGTCGTTTTGTTCGGCATGCTGCTGGTCATCGCGGCGCTGATTTATCTGGGCATTCGCAGCGCCTACATGGAGCAGCGCATGGGCGCGTTGATCCGCATCGGCCTGTTTGGCCTGGTGATGGCGCCGGTATTTTTTGTCGTGCTGCGCATGTTCTTCACCCGGCTCGCGCCGCCCGAGGGCCGTCCTCTCACCCGGGCGGAAGCGCCGAAGCTGTTCGGCGTGCTCGACAAGATGCGCAAACGGCTGAAAGGCGCGCCGATTCATCGCGTGCTGATCGATGACAACTTCAACGCCGCGATCTTCCAGCGGCCGCGCTGGGGACTGTTCGGCGGCCACACCAACTACCTGATCCTCGGTTT
>JAISNE010000139.1 GCA_031276375.1 Accumulibacter sp. | reverse complement strand
AAACGTTGGACATTCTCAACCTCCATTTTGTGTTTCCTGAAACAAAACCCGCGGGAAACAGCAAAACTCGCGCGGAAATCAAGCCCTTCGTACATTTCACACAGGGCCACCGCACTATATCCTTTTTTTCTTGACTGGATTTTTCCGTGGAAAAAATAGGCGTTCAAGCGAGGATGGACGCCCGATGAGCCTCGTCATGGGATGCGCGAAGGTGTTTTCGCTCGATGCCGCGCGTCGGCGGCGTCATGGCGCAACTGGTGGAGGAGGGCAGGGAGGCGGGGGATGGCAAGGAATGGCGGGGGATGGCGAGGTTTTCCGCCGCGGGTTCGAAAACATGGCTGATCTCATCGTAAAATCGGCTTCCATGGCACATGGCTCGATTGCGTCCGCCGTCGCAAAAACAGGGGGAAATCGCGCGTCTTCAGGCAAAAAGACAGCCGATCCTTGCCTTCGCGGCTCGATTTCACCGGGAATGCCGGTCAGGACCGGCAGGCGGCTGGAGATGGCGCGTAGCGTCGGAGGGGGCTTCCCCGATCACTTTTCACCTTTCCGTTTTTTGGAGAACGATCTTGCTGCCGAAAGAAATCACCCCGAGAGCGATCGTCGATTATCTCGATCAATACGTCATTGGACAGGAACAAGCGAAGCGCACGCTGGCCGTCGCCGTCTACGCCCATTACCGGAAACTGTCCACCCTGGGCCAGCGCGCGGAGGCGATCGCCAAGAGCAACGTGCTGCTCATCGGCTCGTCGGGCACGGGCAAGACACTGGCGTGCGAGACGCTTTCGCGCCTGCTGGCGGTGCCCTTTGTCACCGCCGACGCCACCTCGCTGGCGCAAACGCGCTATGTCAGCGACGAGATCGAAGCCATCCTCCAGCGTCTCGTCGACAAGGCGGGCGGCGACACGCGGGCGGCTGGCCGGGGCATCGTTTTCATCGACGAGATCGACAAACTGAAGGCTTCGAACAGCGAATCCCGCGCCACCTCGGGCGAGAGCGTCCAGCACGCGCTGCTCAAGATCATGGAAGGCACGCCGGTCAAGCTGGGCACCGACCGCTATATCGACACCACGAACATTCTGTTCATCTGCGGCGGCGCCTTCGTCGGACTGGACAAGATCATGTCCCGCACGCACAGCTTCGGATTCATCGCCACGACGGAAGAGGACGACAAGAACATCCTCGACCGCCTCAACGACCGGGTGAAGCCGACCGACCTTTTCGAATTTGGCCTGATTCCCGAGTTTACCGGACGCTTGCCGGTCATCGTCCGCTTTGGCGATCTCTCCAGGGAGATGCTGGTGCGCATCATGAGCGTGCCGAAAAACGCGATCTATCACCAATTCCGCGAAGTCTTCCGCGCGGAAGGCGTGGACCTCGTGGTGGCGCCGCCGGTCTTCGAGCAGATCGCGGAGATCGCCATCGAATACAAGACCGGGGGACGCAGCCTGCGCGGCATCTTCGAGGAGCTGATGACACCGATCCTCTACGTCGTTCCCGACCATCCCGAGATTTGCCGCGTCGAAATCGGCTCGCTGTTCGAAGCGCCCCGCTATTTCAAGCGCAACCCCGAAAATCGCGCGACGTGAAACCCGGCCCGGCGGCCGGCGGGGCGGGCCGGCGGGAAAACCGGAAACACGCCGGTTTCCCGCCTCTCGCCCTTCAGGCCTCGTTCAGACATTGCGGCGTGCGGTAGACGAGCACCGGAATCGCCGAATGCTTGAGCACCTTCTGGGCTTCGCTGCCCAGCAGCAGGCCGGTGAGTCCGCGCCGTCCGTGCGAGGCCATGAAGATCAGATCGCAGCCGCTGTTCGTGGCCGCCTCGATGATGCCCTCGTAAGGGACATCGCTGGTGGTGGTCAGTTTGTCGCAAGGCACGCCGGCTTCCTGGCAGAGGCCGATCGCCGAGGCAAGTATCTCCTGCGCCTGCGCTTCGGCCAGTTCGGCGAATTTTTCCGGCGACGTGGTATCGATCAGCACGCCTTCGCCATAGTAAGTGACGGGATATTCGGGCTTGGCATAGAAAGCGGTGATTTTCGCGCCGATCTCCTTGGCGAAGGAAACGGCGTAACGCACGGCATCCTGCGAAAGCTCGGAACCGTCGGTAGGGACAAGGATATGTTTGAACATTGCATTCTCCTTCTCTTGGTTCAACCCTGTCCGCATCATAAATGCAACGGGCGGGAAAAGCCAATATCGCCGGCTTTCAGTTGGTCCGCTTCTGTCGCTGCCGAGTTTCCCGCGAACGCGGCCAACCCTGGAAAATCCACGGCTTGCCCCGCGCTTTCCGCGGCGGTTGGCAATCGCCATGGCCCACGCTGGAAACCGGTGGCAAGGTGGAAAATGGAAGAGGCAAACCCGGGCAAACCCGGCGCCGCTCGAAAGGGCGTTGCCGCGCATCGGAATCGCCCTGGTCAAGGAACTGGCGCGGTTGGAGATCGCGGCGCCGGGGGCGGCGGGCTGCTTCCTCGCCCGCGTCTTTGGCAGGGCGCGCGCCAGAGCGCGATGGGTATGACTTTCCGGCTTGATACCAAGTTGCAGTCAAACCATCGTGATACGCCAAAAATGACGGCGGTACGGCGAGCCTACGGCTCGCATTGCGGGCGGGACGCCCGCGCTCCTTGGCTCGGTGCGCGAAGAACC
>JAISNE010000088.1 GCA_031276375.1 Accumulibacter sp. | reverse complement strand
GTGCTCATGTCGTTCTCCAAATATGAGTCATGCGATTCAAAGGCGATATTGTAACGACGCCGGGGATGGCGCGCTTTCTCGAAGCGGACTTTGGCGCGTTCCGCGATCCTGGCCTTGGCGACCGCCATGATCTCCAATCGCGTCTGGCGCCGGGATATCTCTTCCGGCAGCTTCATCCCGAAAGCACCGCCGAAAGCTTGCCAGCGTGTCATGGTCGGGATGCGCGCCCGCCGCAATGAAACGGAAGGTCACCGAATCATACCAAGTTGCGCTCAATAGGCCGTTGATATGTAAGTCTGACATATCAGGATTGCGGTCATTTTTGTATAGTCCCACGAAGCGGGCGAGACGCCCGCGCTCCCGGTCCGGACGACCCGAAGGCAGAGGGCAGCCAGTTACCGGCGCTACGCGCCGCAATACTACCGTCTTCGGTCTTCTGTCCTCAGTCCTCCGAACAGGAGCGCGGGCGTCCCGCCCGCAATGCGAGCCGTAGGCTCGCCGTACCGCCGTCATTTTTGGCGTATCACGATGGTTTGGCGGCAACTTGGTATCATACGTCGCCCGCTCGATCTTCCGGCAGCGGTTTAACTTTGAAAATATTCTGTCGATCTGCCTCCGCGGGGCGCGAAGGCAGTCTGATGCACAATATTATTGTTGAAATGCTCTAGCGGGGCAGGTTTTTGGAACGGGCGGCGAATTCGTCCTGGAGTTTCTGGTCGCGTTTCGATTCCTTGGCGTTTTCGCTGGCGAAATGGCGCGCCGACAGCGTGTCGAAGGCTTTGAGTTTTTTTCGCTGCTCCCGCCATTGCTGCTGCCCGGCCGCCGTATTCCGCGCCTGGGTGGCGACGGTTCCGCGCTGCACTTCGATGGCTTCGTCGATGCGGCTCAGGAATTGCTGGAAATTGTGCCATTCGCGCTGCGTCAGTCCGTTTTTCGACGCTTCGCGGAAGCGGTTGGCGTAATCTTCGCGATAACCCAGCAGCAGCTCCAGCCTGGCTTTCGCCTCCTTTTCGTTGGCGATCAGGCGGGCCAGGTTGCGCGTCGCTTCGTCGGCGCGGTCTTGCATCAGTTCGAGGATGGTTTGCAGGGGGAATGGCTTGACCATGAGATCAGGAAGCGCGCTTGTCGCCGAACAGGGCGGTCAGTTGGCCGATGCTGTCGTCGAAATTGGAGCGTTCGGTGAGGTCTTGCTGGAGAAAACGTTCGAACGACGGGTAGATGGCGATGGCCTGGTCGAGCATCGGGTCGGAGCCGGCGGCGTAGGCGCCGACGCTGATCAGGTCGCGCGAGCGTTGATAACGCGAATAGAGCTGCTTGAAATTCCGGATCAGTCCGAGATGCTCGGGAGTAATCAGGCTGACCATGGCGCGCGATATCGATTGTTCGATGTCGACCGCGGGATAGTGCCCGGCGTCGGCCAGCGAGCGCGACAGGACGATGTGCCCGTCGAGGATGGCGCGGGCGGAGTCGGCGATCGGGTCCTGCTGGTCGTCGCCTTCGGCGAGCACCGTGTAGAAGGCGGTGATCGAGCCGCCGTCCTCGCCGCCGTTGCCGGCGCGCTCGACGAGCTGCGGCAGGCGCGCGAACACCGACGGCGGGTAGCCGCGCGTCACCGGCGGCTCGCCGATGGCCAGGGCGATTTCGCGCTGGGCCATGGCGTAGCGCGTCAGCGAATCCATGATCAGCAGCACGTGGCGTTTCCGGTCGCGGAAGTATTCGGCGATCGCCGTGGCGTAGGCCGCGCCCTGCAAACGCATCAGCGGGCTGACGTCGGCCGGCGCGGCCACGACCACGGCGCGGCGCAGGCCCTCCTCGCCGAGGATCTGTTCGATGAATTCCTTGACTTCGCGGCCGCGCTCGCCGATCAGGCCGACGACGATCACTTCGGCCTCGGTGTAGCGCGCCATCATCCCGAGCAGCACGCTTTTGCCGACGCCGGAACCGGCGAAGAGGCCCATGCGCTGTCCGCGCCCGACGGTCAGCAGGGCGTTGATGCAGCGGATGCCGACATCGAGCGAGCGATCGATCGGCGCCCGCGACATCGGGTTGACCGGCCGTCCCTGCAGGGGCCGCGGCGTATCGGCCAGGAGCGGGCCGACGCGGTCGAGCGGCCGGCCGGCGCCGTCGATCACCCGGCCGAGCAGCGCCTCGCCGACCGGCAGCATCTTGGCCCGGTCGACGGCCCGGCGCCGGGCCGGCGCGGGCTGGCCGACCCTGGGCGGGGCAAGCTGGTTCCCGAGCGCGGCGACGCGGGCGCCCGGAGACAGTCCGTAAACGTCCTCGGTGGGCATCAGGAAGAGGCGCTCGCCGTTGAAACCGACCACTTCCGCTTCGATCGGCGAGCCGCCGGCCGGAGTGATCCGGCAGGAACTGCCGAGCGGCAGCTTCAGCCCGGCGGCTTCCATGACCAGGCCGTTGATCCGGGTCAGGTATCCGGTAGACACGAGCGGCGCGGCCTGGGCGACGGTTTCGCGGCAACTGCCAAGGAAGGCGTTCCAGCGTTCGAGGTACTTGTTCGGCGCGCTCTCGCTCATATTTGCCGCCGCTCCCTGGTGGGGGCGTCGTCCAGCCAGTCGCGGCTAACGCCGATGGTTTCGATGACGCGCCGCCAGCGCGTTTCCACGGTCGCGTCGACTTCGCTGGCGTTCAGTTCGATCCGGCAGCCGCCCGGCGTCAGCGAGGCGTCCTCGATGATCCGCCAGCGGTTGTGGGCCAGGTGATCGCCCATTTGCGCCCGCACCAGCGCGGCGTCGCCGGGATGCAGCAGCAGGGCCGGGTGGCCGGAACCGAACGGCAGCGCGTCGATCGCTTCGCGGACCACCGGCAAAAGGAGTTCGGGCTTGATCCGCAGGCTCTGGCGCAGCACCTGGCCGGCGATTTCCACGGCGGTGTCGAGCAATTGCTCGGCGACGCGCTGTTCGATTTCCTCCGCGGCCCGTTCCAGGTTTCCCAGGATTTCCGCGATCCGGGCGGCCAGCTCCCGCGCCTCGGCCAGGCCTTCCGCCTGGCCCGCCGTGTGTCCGGCCGCGCGGCCTTCCGCCTGGCCCGCCGAATAACCCTCCGAATAGCCTTCCGAGTAGCCCTGTTCATGCGCCTCGTCGTGCATGCGCTCGATGTCGGCGGCGGTGGGCAGGACGATCGCCGGCTGTTCGGGCGGTTCGGGCGCTTGTGCCGCCGGCGCCGCGGCGGGCGGCGTCTCTCCCGTCTCTTTGGCCTTGTCCGGCGGCGCTTCCGCCTGTTCCTCGTCGAACGCGGCCAGCTCCCAGCGCTGGTAGGCGGTGAGTTTTTCCCTGGGAATGAAGCCGGTCATGATCGCGGGGCCGTCAGATCATCTGTTCGCCGCCGGCGCCGCCGAGCACGATCTGGCCTTCGTCGGCCAGGCGGCGGACGATCTTGAGGATTTCCTTCTGCTCGTTCTCGACCTCGGAGACGCGCACCGGGCCGCGCGATTCGAGATCCTCGCGCAGCATTTCCGCCGCGCGCTGCGACATGTTCTTGAAGATTTTCTCGCGCAGCGTCTCCGAGGCGCCCTTCATCGCCAGGATCAGCGAGTCCGACTGGATTTCGCGCAGCAGGAGCTGGATGGAGCGGTCGTCGACGTCGAGCAGGTTCTCGAACACGAACATCTCGTCGAGGATGCGCTGGGCGAGGTCCGGATCGTACTCGCGGATCGAATCGATCACCGTCGTTTCGTTGGCCGAGCCCATGTAATTGAGGATTTCCGCGACCGTGCGCACGCCGCCCATGGCCGATTTCTTGATGTTGGCGGAGCCGGACAGCAGGCGCAGCATGACGTCGTTGAGTTCCTTGAGCGCCTCCGGCTGGATCCCCTCCAGCGTGGCGATGCGCAGTACGACATCGTTGCGCAGGCGCTCGCTGAAGTTGTTGAGGATGTCGCTGACGTGATCCTTTTCGAGGTGCACGAGAATCGTGGCGATGATCTGGGGATGCTCGTTGCGGATCAGGTCGGCCACGGTCGGCGCGTCGAGCCACTTGAGTCCCTCGATGCCGTTGGTGTCGCCGCCCTGCAGAATGCGCGAAATGAGATGGCTGGCGTTGTCGTCGCCCAGCGCCTTGGTCAGCACCGAGCGGACATAGGCATCGGTATCGACGCTCACCGAGGACGATTCGGCGGCGGTGGCCTGGAATTCGGCCAGCACCTCGTCCATCCTCGCGCGCGGCACCGTTTTCAGCGCCGCCATGGCGTGCCCGAGTTTCTGCACCTCCCGCGGGCCGAGGTGCTTGAGCACTTCGGACGCATACTCCTCGCCCAGCGCGATGAGCAGGATGGCGCTTTTTTCCAGTCCATCATCCGCCATTGTTGACACCCGTCCAGTCCTTGATGATATTGGCGACCGCCTTCGGATTCTGCCGCGCGATCTCGCGCACCTGCGCCAGTTTCTGCTCCAGCAGCTCGGCCGCGGTCGGCTCGTGAGGCTCTTCCTCTTCTTCCTCCGCCCCTTCCTCGTCGTCGGTATCGACGTTGCCGCCCGCCTCCTGCGGCGGCGGCGGTGGCGGCGGGAGCATCGTCCGCACCAGCGGCAGGATGATCTTGAAGATCAGATAAGCGGCGATCAGGGCGATGAGGACGTATTTGAAAATCTCCCTGGAATAACTCAGGATGACCTGCGGATCGTTCCACACCGAGATTTCCGTCTCATCCTTCCCGAAATCGGTAAACAGGGCGTTGGCGACCGACACCGAATCGCCGCGTTCCTGGTTGAAACCCATGGCTTCCCTGACCAGATCGTTGATCTGACGCAGTTCGGGCTCGGCGAGCGGTTTGGCCACCCCCTTGGCGTCCTTGCGGTAATTGACCGCCACCGCCGCGGTCAGGCGCCGGATGACGCCGACCGATTGCCTGGTGTGGCGGATGGTGCGGTCGACTTCGTAATTGAGCGTCGAATCCTTGCGCGTTTCGACCGGCTGCCCGACATTGGCGATCTGCGCCCGCACGCCGGCGGCGTCGATCTGTCCCGGCACCGGCGGCGCGCCCGGCACGCCCGCCGGGCC
>JAISNE010000034.1 GCA_031276375.1 Accumulibacter sp. | reverse complement strand
CAACTGCGGTTTCCAGGATAATTGTCGATGTGCGAGAGAAGGGACTCGAACCCCCATGCCTTGCGGCGCTGGAACCTAAATCCAGTGCGTCTACCCATTCCGCCACTCTCGCGAGAGCCGCTTATTCTAGCCTAGAACGTCCGGTACTTTCCGCCGTGCTCCGTTCCGTCCAGGGCCATCGCCTACGCAACTGTCGCGGACAGGGCAAAATCGTTCACATTCAGGGCGTTATGCCATGTCATTGTAAACCTTGCGGAAATCGGGGGTGACTCTCGATTTTTTCCAGGAGACGGACATGTCTACGACATTTGCATGGGCGACAGCCCTGTCGCCGTCTCACGCCAACGACAGGGCCTGTACTCGATGACTTGGATGATATCAAGTGGACTTGAAGTGGACTGGCCATGTTTTCAAGACCTTGCTCCGCTCTTCCCCCTGAATCCTTGCCGTGCCTCCGGCGTCGTGGCGCCTGAATTCCCGTTTTTCATTTCAGCAGTTCACTCGCATGGCGGGCGATCGCCAGGCAGGCTGTCAGGCCCGGCGATTCGATGCCGAACAGGTTGAGGAGGCCGTCGATGCCGTGCGTGTCCGGGCCGTGGATCATGAAATCGGCGTCCGCTTCGCCGGGGCCGCTGATTTTTGGGCGGATGCCGCTGTAGGCGGGTTGCAGCGAGGCGTCGGGCAAGCCGGGCCAGTATTTCCTGATCTCGGCGTAGAAACGCTCGGCGCGGCGCGGGTCGACGCTGTAATCGATTTGTTCGATCCATTCGACATCCGGGCCGAAGCGCGCCTGACCTCCGAGATCGAGCGTGAGATGGACGCCCAGGCCGCCGGGTTCCGGAACCGGGTAGATCAGCCGCGAGAACGGCGTTCGCCCGGTGAGCGCGTAGTAATTGCCTTTGGCGAGCCAGGTGGCCGGCAGCAGTCCGGGGGGATAATCGGGGAGGGTCCGCGCCAGCGCGACGGCCGCCAGGCCGCTGGCGTTGATTACGCGTTCGGCGTCCAGGCGCATCGTTTCGCCGCCGCTGTCGATGGTCAGGCGGAGCGCGCCGGCAAGCGTTTCGATCGAGCGCACCGTGGTGTTCGGCGAAAACAGCGCGCCGTGATTTTCGGCCTCGCCGAGCAGGGAGAGCATCAGCGCGTGCGAATCGACGATGCCGGTCGACGGCGAGTACAGCGCGGCGACGCAGCGCAGCGCCGGTTCCAGGCGCCGCGCGGCGTCCCGGTCGAGCAGCCGCGTGTCGTCGACGCCGTTGGCCTGCGCCTGTTGCCGCAAGGCATCGAGGTAGGCGCGCTGCGTTTCGCCGGTGGCGGCGACGAGCTTGCCGCAGCGCCGGTGGGCGATGCCGCGCGCGGCGCAGTACGCATCGAGCTGCCGCTTGCCTTCAACGCAGAGGCGGGCCTTCAGGGTGCCGGCCGGGTAGTACAGGCCGGCGTGGGTGACTTCGCTGTTGCGCGAACTGGTTTCCTGGCCGAAGCTCCGGTGACGTTCGACGACGATCGTTTCGACGCCGCGGCCGGCCAGTTCGCGCGCGCAGGCGAGTCCGACGACTCCCGCGCCGATGACCACGGCGCCCGTTTTTTCGATGTTCATGAAACCTCCGGAATCACACCGGCAGGACGGTCGTATCGACCACCTTGCGCAGGACGAAGCTCGATTGCACGCCGGTGACGCCCTGGATGCGCGTGATGCGTTCGAGCAGGAGTTCCTGGAAAGCGTCCATGTTCTTGACCACCACCTTGATCTGGTAATCGGCGTCCTGTCCGGTAATCATCAGGCACTCCAGCACTTCGGGGATTTCACGGATGTGCCGCTCGAAGTTGTCGAAACGTTCCGGCGTGTGCATGTCCATTGAAATGTAGATCAGCGCCATCAGCGAATAGCCCAGCGCCTTGCCGTCGAGCAGGGCGCGGTAGGCCGTCACGATGCCGCTTTCCTCCAGCGCGCGCACGCGGCGCAGGCAGGGCGACGGCGACAGCCCGATGCGGTCGGCCAGGTCCTGATTGCTGATGCGTCCTTCCTCCTGGAGGATCCGGAGAATTTGCCGGTCGTAGCGATCCGCTTCCATTAAATTGCTTTCATTTGCGTTCGATAATACGGTTTATTGCTGTTTTTTATCGATATCTTTAATTATATTCCAAAATTCGCTGGTTTTTGATAGAACAACGCAAGCATCTGCCTCGCCTTTCCGTCTATGATCCCCTCATTGCAACACGCCTTCGGCGTACAGGAAAAATCATGATGTTGAAAAACCCCGCGACGAAATATACCGCTTTCCCCCCGGTCAGGCTCGATGACCGGCAATGGCCGGAGCGCGCCATCACCCGCGCGCCGGTATGGATGAGCACCGACTTGCGCGACGGCAATCAGGCGCTTTTCGAACCGATGAACGTCGAGCGCAAGATGCGCATGTTCAAGCGCCTGTGCGCCATCGGAATGAAGGAAATCGAAGTGGCGTTCCCGTCGGCGTCGCAGACCGATTTCGATTTCGTGAGGAAGCTGATCGAGGAAAGGCACATCCCCGGCGACGTGACCATCGAAGTACTGGCTCCGGCGCGCGAGCCGCTGATCCGCCGCACTTTCGAGGCGCTCAAGGATGTCCGCCGGGCCATCGTGCATATTTACAACGCCACTTCGCGGCCCTTCCGCGAAATCGTTTTCGGCATGGACAAGTCCGAGGTCATCGAGATGGCCGTCTCGGCCGTCCGGCTGGTCCGGCGCTTGTGCGAGGAGTATCCGGAAAGCGAATGGGCGCTCGAATACAGTCCGGAGACTTTTACCGCCACCGAGCTCGATTTCGCGCTGGAAGTGTGCGATGCCGCGACCGAGGCCTGGGGCGCCAGCCCCGAGCGGAAGATTATCCTCAATCTGCCGACGACGGTGGAAATGGCCACGCCGAACATCTACGCCGACCAGATCGAATGGATGCATCGGCATCTCGCCCGGCGCGACAGCGTCATCATCAGCCTGCATCCGCACAACGATCGCGGCACGGCGGTGGCCGCCGCCGAACTCGGCCTGATGGCCGGCGCCGACCGTGTCGAGGGCTGCCTGTTCGGCAACGGCGAGCGCACCGGCAACGTCGACCTGGTCACGCTGGCGCTCAACCTCTACACGCAGGGCATCTGGCCGGGCCTCGATTTTTCGGACATCAACGCGGTGGCGCGCGACGTCGAGCATTGCACCCAGTTGCCGATCCATCCGCGTCAGCCGTATGTCGGCGACCTGGTGTTCACCGCGTTTTCCGGTTCGCACCAGGACGCGATCAAGAAAGGCTTCGCGCAGCGGCGGGCTGGGGAATTATGGAATCTGCCCTATCTGCCGATCGATCCGGCCGATCTCGGGCGGAGCTACGAATCGGTGATCCGCATCAACAGCCAGTCCGGCAAGGGCGGCGTCGCCTACCTGCTGGAGACCGAATACGGAGTCGCCATGCCGCGCCGCTTGCAGGTCGAGTTTTCCGGCGAGGTGCAGCGTCATACCGACGAGCATGGCGGCGAAATGGAAGCGGCCGATGTCTGGGCGCTGTTCTCCAGGACCTATCTCGAAAACCAGACGCCGATTCGCTACGTCGAGCACCACCTGTTCGAAGAGGGCCGCGCGCAGGGCATCCGCCTGACCGTGCGGAAAAACGGTGAAACGCATTTGCTCACCGGCAAGGGCAACGGCCCGATCGACGCCGCCGTGCATGCGCTGGGGACGCTCGGCATCGCCGTGCAGGTGCGCAGCTACGAGGAAAAGGCGATGGGCAAGGGCGAGGACGCCAAGGCCTGCGCGTTCATGGAGCTCATGCTGGCGGACGGCGACCGGGAATGCTACGGCGTCGGGATGGACGCCAACATCGTCACCGCGTCGATCCGCGCGCTGGTGAGCGGCGTCAATCGCTTGAGTTGAGCCGCGAAGCGAAACGGGCGGCGGGACGCGCCGGCGGCGTCAGGCCGGGTTGCGCTCAATAGGCAGTCAATACTCCAGTCTGATATGTCAAGATTTCAGTCATTTTTTTTCGTATCACGATGGGTTGACTGCAACTTGGTATCACACAACGAGGCCGCCATGCTCGCCCGCAATTGTCATTCCCGCGCAGGCGGGAATCCAGTATTCCGCGCCTTTTCTGGATTCTAAGCCTGCGCGGGAATGACGGGTATTTTGACCGCCTCGTCTTAAAAAAAGTGAGGGTGGCGCAGGAAAGCATGGCCTGATACCCAGTTGCGCTCAATAGGCCGTCAATACTCCAGTCTGACGTGTCAAGATCTCAGTCATTTTTTTCGTATCATGGGTTGGGCTGCAACTTGGTATCAGGTCAGCCCGAGACTCTCTTCGATCCCCAGATGCACGTTCATCGACTGCACGGCGGCGCCGGACGCGCCTTTGCCGAGGTTGTCGAGACGCGCGATGAGCAGCATGCGTTCCTCGTTTCCGAAGACGAACAGATCGACGCGATTGGTGTCGTTGTTCGCCTCGACGTCGAAGTATCCGGTGTCGTCGGTATTGGCCTCCAGACCGATCGGCGCGACCCGGATGAAGGCTTCGCCGGCATAGTAGTCGGCGAGGATCCGGCGCACGTCTTCCGGCGCGGCCTTGCGGGAAAACTGCCGTGGATGGAGATAGGCCGTGACCGCCAGCCCCTTGTAGAAGGGGCCGACGATCGGCTGGAAGACCGGCGCGACGCCGAGTCCGGAGTAAACGCGCATTTCCGGCAGGTGCTTGTGGGCCAGGCCGAGCGCGTAGGGACGCGGCGCGTCGACGCGCTTGGCGCCTTGATAGCTGGCGATCAGCTTCTTGCCGCCGCCGGAGTATCCGGTGATGGAATTGGCCGCGATCTGCGTTCCGGCGGGCAGCAGGCCGGCGGCGGCCAACGGCCGGAGCGCCAAAATGAAGCCGGTGGCGTGGCATCCGGGATTGGCGATGCGTTTGCTGGCGCGGATTCTGGCGCGCTGTTCCGGAGCCAGTTCGGGCAGGCCGAACGTCCAGGCGGGATCGACACGGTGCGCTGTCGACGCGTCGATGACGCAGGTCCCGGGGTTGTCCACCAGCGTCACCGCTTCCCGCGCGGCATCGTCCGGCAGGCACAGGAAAGTGACATCGGAGGCGTTGATCAGGCGTTTGCGCTCGGCGGGATCCTTGCGCTTTTCCGGATCGATGCGCAGCGTTTCGATGTCGGAACGCCGCGCGAGGTACTCATTGATTTGCAGACCGGTCGTGCCTTCCTGACCATCGACAAAGACTGTATGCGTCATACGAAACCTTCACTGGGAGAGTCGCTCGGTGCCGCCATTATCCCATGGACGGCCACGGAGACAATGGGGCGAGTGGTCAGCCCGACGTTGGCGCGTTCGCGTCCGGAGGAGCGTTCAGCCGCGCCGAACGGCGCTCGCGGGTCACCATGTAAACGCCGCTCACGATGAGGATGGCCATGCCGAGCAGCGACCAGATATCCGGAAAGTCTCCGAACACGAAAAAGCCGATGATCGAGACCCAGATCAATTGCGTATAACTGAACGGCGCCAGGCGCGCCGCGGAGGCATAGACATAGGCCTTGATCAGGATCAGGTGTCCCAGCGCGGCAAACAGGCCGATGGTGACGAGCGCCACCGCGTGTCCCCAGGTCTGGGGCGATACCCAGACGTCGGGAAGAATGACGGAGAGCGATACGCAGCCCACCAGTCCGGCATAGAAGATCGAGGTGTAGGGGCTTTCCAGATTGGCCAGGCGCCGCGTGACGATCTGATAGATGGCGAAGGTGAAGGCGTTTGCCACCGGAAGCAAGGCGGCCCAGGTGAAAATGCCGCTGCCCGGCCGGATGATGATGAGCACTCCCGCGAAACTGCACAGAATGGCGATCCAGCGCGCCAGTTCCACCTTTTCCTTGAGGAACACGACCGACATCAAGGTGACGAACAAGGGCGCCAGATAGGCAATGGCCGAGGCTTCCGCAAGCGGCAGGAATTTCAGCGCGTTATTGAACACCATCGCCCCAAGGAGCAGCAGCAGGCCGCGCAAAACCTGTTCCGCCGGACGTTTCGTGCGGATCAGCTTGCTGCCGTAGCGCGGTCCGAGCAGGATGATCACGAGCAGCAGGTGGAAAGCGAAGCGCGACCAGACGATGAGCGATACCGGGTAGAAGCGCGTCAGGTATTTGGCCAGGGAATCGGTGATGGAAAA
>JAISNE010000003.1 GCA_031276375.1 Accumulibacter sp. | reverse complement strand
CGGGCCGACGCCGCGCAGCGGGAAGCCTGGGCGGACGCCGTGCTGGACGCGGCGAGTCTGGCGGAGGTAGTGGGCGCGCCGCCGGATTCGCATTGAAGGGGGCCAGAGGACAGAGGACTGAGGACAGAGGACAGCCAGTTACCGGCGCGAAGCGCCGCAAATATGACTGTTTTCCGTCCTCTGTCCCTGAAGTTTCCCCTCAAATTCATGAAAAGAGGAAAGGCTTGAGAGTCTGTCATGGCAAACAGTGAAGAGCATTTCCGGGAGAGGGAAGGGGAAGCCAATGCAACCTGTGCGAGCTACCCCTGTGCCCGTCATTCCCGCGCAGGCGGGAATCCAGAAAAGGCGGCGGAATGACCGATTCCCGCCTGCGCGGGAATGACGACGGGTATATTTACCGTCTCGTCTTGAAAAAAGCGAGGGGGGTGCATGAAAATTTGAGGGGAAACATCAGCCTCTGTCCTCGGTCCTCTGTCGCGTCTCGCCCGCTTCGTTGGACTGATACAAAGTTGCAGTCAAACCATCGTGATGCGCCAAAAAATGACCGAAATCCCGATACGTCGGACTTGTGTATCGACGGTCTGTTGAGCGCAACCTGGTATGAGCGCCCAGGATGAAACGCCTGTTCGACTTTGCGATGAGCCTCTGCGCCGGGCTGTTGCTGGCCTTGCCCATTCTGTTCATTGCCTTTTTGGTGCGGCTGACGTCCTGCGGGCCGGCCTTGTACTGGTCCGATCGGGTGGGCAGGAACAATGTCCTGTTCAGAATGCCGAAGTTCCGCAGCATGCGGGTGGACGCGCCGACCGTGGCGACGCATTTGCTGAAGGATCCGGCGGCGTACCTGACGCCCCTCGGGGCATTCCTGCGCCAGACGAGTCTGGATGAGTTGCCGCAGCTTTGGAGCATCCTCAAGGGGGACATGAGCCTGGTCGGGCCGCGCCCGGCGCTGTTCAATCAGGAGGATCTGATCGCGCTGCGCACCGCCGCGGGGGTGCACGCGCTGCGGCCGGGGCTGACCGGCTGGGCGCAGGTCAACGGCCGCGACGAGCTGCCGATTCCCGAGAAAGTCAGGCTCGACGCCGAGTATCTGCGCCGCCGCTCTTTTGGGTTCGACCTGTGGATTCTGTGGCTGACCGTGCTTCGGGTTGCCCGGCGGGACGGCGTGTCGCATTGATCCCGGACGAACTCCGGTTGGAAACTTCCCTTTTCAGGGGAATAATCCGGCTTGGGCGGGGCGTGATCCCCGCTTTGCGGGATCGCCCGGTCACGGGCGTGGATCGGAACATTGACGGATGCGATGGCCCAATGCGTTTTTTTACCCGGATACAAGAATGAGCAAGCCCCTCCCCGCGCTGATCGTCCAGGCGCTCGACCCAAACCGCAGTGTCGTCGTCGAAGCGTGCGCCGGCAGCGGCAAGACGTGGCTGCTGGCGTCGCGCATCGTGCGCTTGCTGCTGGCTGGCGTCGCGCCCGGCGCCATCCTGGCGATTACCTTCACGCGCAAGGCGGCGCGCGAAATCGAGGAACGCGTGGTCGATTGGCTGCGGCAACTGGCGACGGGCAGCGACGCAGAGATCGCGGCGTTTCTCGAAGAGCGCGGCCTGACGCCGGACGAGGCGCTTTCGCGCGCGGCGCGCGGGCTGTATGAAGCCGTTCTGACGGCGCAGCCGGCGCTTTGCGTCAACACCTTCCACGGCTGGTTCCTGCAACTGGTGAGCGCCGCGCCGTTGTCGGCCAATCTTGCCGGAGCGACGCTGGCCGAATTCGATTCGCGCCTGTTCGACGAATTGTGGCAATCGTTCGCCGCCGAACTGGCGAAGCGTCCGGAAAGCGAGGCGACGCGCGCCTTCGTCGCGCTGCTCGGCAGCGCCGGGCTGGAATCGGCGCGCTGCTTGATGCGGCGCTCGCACGATCGCCGCGGCGAATGGCTGGCGCTGGGAATGGCGGCCGGCAAGAGCGGCGCGGCGCTCGCGGACTGCCTTGCGGCCACGCTGCGCGAACGGCTTGGCGCGGGCGCGCCGGGCGAGGCGCTGGGCGGATTTTTCGCGGAGGATTGGGAGAGCGACGTTCAGGCCTACCTCGGCTTTCTCGAAAAGGATGGGCCAAGGAGCGATCAGGACGCGGCCGCGGGTCTGCGCGCGCTCCTGGACTCCGGCGGGCGGAATGACGAGGCGCTGTTTGCCGGCTTGCGCGCCGCGCTGCTGACCAAGGACGACACCGTGCGGGTGAGAAAGCCCGGCGCGACGCTCGACAAGCGATTCACGCCGGCGGGCGCGGCGCGTTTCCTCGATTTGCACGCGCGGCTCGGGGAGCGCATCGTGAGCGTCCTGGAACGGCAGGCCGCCGAGCGCGTCCTGTCTTTCAACCGCCATGCGTATACCGTGTTCGCCGCCTTTCTGGCGCATGTCGAAGCGTTCAAGCGCGCGCGCCGGCAGATCGATTTCACCGATGCCGAATGGCAAGTGCTGCGCCTGCTGCGCGACGGCGATACGGCGGCTTTCCTGCAAGCGCGTCTCGACGCGCGCTACCGGCACGTGCTGCTCGACGAATTCCAGGATACCAACCCGCTGCAATGGCAGATCCTGCGCGCCTGGTTCGACGCTTACTCGGACGCGGAGCGTCCGCGCGTGTTCATGGTCGGCGATCCCAAACAGTCGATTTACCGTTTCCGCCGCGCCGAGCCTCGCCTCTTCTCGGTGGCCGCCGATCTCCTGCAACATGGGTTCGGCGCGGCGCGGTGCGAACAGGACAAAACGCGGCGCAACGCGCGCCCCATCATCGACGTGGTCAATGCGCTGTTTCTCGAACAGCCGGAGTTCCAGCCGTTTCGCGCGCAATCCTCGCTGGCCGGCGGACTGCCCGGCCGAGTCGAGTTGCTGCCGCTTTGCGCGCGCGCCGAAGAAGAAGCCGCGCCGGAGCGGCAGGGCTTGCGCAATCCGCTGACCGAAGCGGACGTCGAGCCAGAGGATCTGCGCCGCCGCGAGGAAGCCGCGGCGCTGGCGGCGAAAATCGCCGGAATCGTCGGGCGCGACGCCCCGGCGTGGCAAATCGACGCCGGAAGCGTGGCCGGCGTCCCTGTCTCCATCCCTTCCCGGCGCGCCGCGCGTTATGGCGATTTCATGCTGCTGATTCGCTCGCGCACGCATCTGGCATGCTATGAGCGCGCGCTGGCGGCGGCGGAGATTCCCTTCGACGCCGGTTCGCGCGGCGGCCTGCTCGACACGCTGGAAGTGCGCGACATCGTCGCCTTGCTCGAATTCCTGGTGACGCCGGCCGACGACCTGAAGCTGGCGCAGGTGCTGCGCTCGCCGCTGTTCGCCTGTGGCGATCAGGATCTGGCGGCGCTGGCCGCCGCCGTCGCCGAGCGCGCCCCCGGCGCGGCCTGGTGGCCGTGTCTCCTGGTCCTGGTCGAGGCATCCCCCGCCGCGCCGCGCCTGCTCCGGGCGGCGCGCCTGCTCGGCGACTGGCAGCGCATCGCCGGGCGGCTGCCGGTGCACGATCTGCTCGACCGCGTCTACCATCAGGGCGAAGTGCTGGCGCGCTATCGCCTGGCGGTTCCGGCGGCCGCCGCGCCGGCGGTCGAAGCCAACCTGCGCGCGCTGCCGCTCTTGGCGCTCGACCTCGACGGCGGACGCTACCCGAGCCTGCCGCGTTTCATCGACGCCCTGCGCGAACTGCGCGAGGCCGACCTAAGCGACGCGCCGGACGAGGGACGGATCGAGACGGAACAGGCGCGGGAAGATGACGCGGGCCGCGTGCGCATTCTCACCATCCACGGCGCCAAGGGACTCGAAGCGCCGATCGTCTGGCTGCTTGGCGCCAACGATTCGCCGCGCGGCGCGAACCCCTGGGACGTGCTCGTCGACTGGCCTCCGGACGACGACGCGCCGCGCCATTTTTCCTTTTACGGCCGCAAGGAAGACCGCGGCGCGGCCTTCCGGGAACTGTTCGAAAGCGAAGCGGCCGCCGCGCGGCGGGAAGAACTGAACCTGCTCTACGTGGCGCTGACGCGGGCGCGCCAGGTATTCATCGCCAGCGGCATCGCCAGCGGCCGAAAGAGCGGCGCCACGCCATACCGTCTGCTGGAAGCGGCGCTCGCCAAACTGGGAAGCCCCGGCGTCCACGGCGACACCTTGCCCACCGCCGCGCTGCCGAACGATCCGCCGCCGCCGGGGAAAACGGCGGCGGCAATCGCCGCCCTGCCGGCGGTCGGCGAGCGCCGGCCCGAGGCGGGGGACGGCGAACGCTTCGGCATTTTGCTGCACGCCCTGCTCGAACACCGCACGCAGGGCGGCGGCGGCGATGATGATGATGATGGTGCGGCATGGCGGAAAACGCTCGGTTTCGGCGAGGACGAGTACCGGCGCGCGCTGCCGGTTGCCGAACGCCTGCTCGCCGCCGCGCACCTGCGGCGCTTCTTCGCTCCGGAACTCTATCGCCGGGCCTGGAACGAAGTCGAACTCGCCGACGGCGCCGGCGCGCTGCTGCGCATCGACCGGCTGGTCGAATTCGCCGACGGGCTGTGGGTGCTCGACTACAAAGGCTCGGTCAGCGACACCCCGCGCATCGCCGGCTATCGGACGCAAGTCGCCGGCTATTGCCGAGCGGTCGCCGCCATGTATCCGGGGCGCGCGGTGCGCGGCGCGTTGCTGTTCGCCGACGCGGCGCTGGTCGAAGTGGAGTGGACGCAAGACTGAAACCAAGTTGCGCTCGACAAGCCGTTGTTGATGCGCAAGTCCGAAGTCCGACGCATCGGGATTCCGGTCGTTTCTTGGCGTATCCCGAGGGTTTGACCGCGCCGTCGTCGCTCGGGCGGCGCGATGTGGCAATCGATGCGGCGCTTGGGTTTTCTGGAACGACAAAGCGTCATCCACGTCTGTTCGGGCCACGAACCCCGGTGATTCCGGGCACGGTTCGTTATCGCGCGCCCGCAATGCGAGCCTTGGGCTTCGCGCACCGCCGTCATTTTTGGCGTATCACGATGGCTTGACCGCAACTTGGTATGAAACCAGGCTGCGCTCGACAGGACGTTGATACTCAAGTCCGACGAGTCGAGATTCCGGTCATGACGGCGCAACCTCGGCAATCCCCCCTTTTTTCGCGGAGCGCGGCCCAAGGTAGGGGGAGCATCCTGCTCCCCCTTGTTTGAACGGGCGCTTGCCGCGCCCGTGGGGAGCTGGAAGCTCCCCCTACCTTACGGCGCGGTCAGGCCATCGTGATACGCCAGGAATGACCGAAAGTTTGACACGTCGGACTTGAGTATTACGGCCTATTGAGCGCAACTTGGTATGAAACCGCCTTCGAGAAAGGTATCCCGGAAATGTTCGCGGCGTTGGAGCATGAACCTGGAAACCGCGGTTGGCCCCTCGTTTTTTTGATGGAAGCCCCCTGATGGCAAAGTTTCTTTCTTTTTCATCGGCTCCCCCATCGGGTGAGGCCGTTACGCGCTCGCGCGCGCCGCGCCAGCCCACTCCGGAACAGCACACCCGAGCGCGTCCAACCGCGGTTTCAGGTTGAAGAAGACCCGGCGTTGCCGTGGCCGGGCGATCGGACGCAATGAGTTGCCCACGGCCTGTTTCCGGGATATCGCCTGCATTCCTTCGTCCTATTCTTATGTTATGCTTCCAATATGCGAGAGCGGTTTTACACAGTCTAATGAAAGCGCCGCCGGAACCGATCCCGCAAAGAACCGGCATGCCTGCCGGACCGCGGCGATCGAAGCGCGAGGAACCGTTCCGGAGATGCCCGCGCAATTTTTGACGAAGACGGGAGAAGCATGGACATGCATGAAATCATCTGCCCGCATTGCGGGAAAGCCTTCAAGATCGATGAGGCGGGGTATGCGGATATCCTGAAGCAGGTGCGTGACCGCGATTTCGAAAAGCAGTTGCGCGAGCGGCTGGCGTTGGCCGAGCGGGACAAGCAGAACGCCATCGAACTCGCCCAGGCCAGGGTCGCCGGTGAATTGCAGAAGGCAGCTTCCGCCAGGGACGCCGAGATTCAGGAACTGAAGGCCAGGCTCGACGCCGGGGAGGTCGCGCGGAAACTTGCCGTGGCCGAGGCCTTGAGCGCGGTGGAAAAAGAGCGCGACACGCTGGCGAACGAACTTGAGCAGGCCCGGCATGACCGGCAGGCCGCCATCCAGCTTGCCGAAGCGAAATCCTTGAACGAACTGCAGAAAGCCACCGCCGCGAAGGACGCGGAGGTGCAAGCCTTGCAGGCCAGGCTCGGCGCCATCGAGGCCGAGAAAAAACTCGCGCTCGCCGAGGCGGTGAGCGCAATCGAAAAGGAGCGCGACGAACTGAGGAACGGCTTGCGGCGGATGGCGCTTGAAAAGGATCTCGCCGAGCAATCCCTGAAAGAAAAGTACGAAACGCGGATCAAGGATCGCGATGAGGCGATCGAGCGCCTTCGCGACATGAAGGCGCGGCTATCGA
>JAISNE010000310.1 GCA_031276375.1 Accumulibacter sp. | reverse complement strand
TGGTTGAGCATGTAGGTCGCGGTGACGTCGACCGATTGCACGCGCTGGAAGTCGAGGATCAGGTATTCGGTCGTCGCCAGTTCCGGTTCGAGGGTGCGGTAGAGTTGCTGCGCGGTGCCGAAGAAGAGGCTGCCCTGCAATTCGAAGATGACCGCCGAGCGTCCCTTTTTTTCCAGGATGCGCATTTCGTGCTCGGGACGGTACCAGGTGGAGGAGCGCTCGCCGACGAAGCTCTTGCGGCGCACGACGGTGCCGCCGACCTGTTCGCGCAGGAAAAGCACGACCGAGAGAATCACGCCGACGGCGGCGGCGGCGATCAGCCCGATGGTCAGGGCGCAGCCGACGACGGCGAGCACGACGCAGAAGTCGATGATGGTCGATTTCGATTCGAGGAAGCGCATCGGATCGGTGTCGATCATGCGCAGGCCGACGACGATCAGCACCCCGCCCAGGGTGGCCACCGGAATCCAGGCGACGAAGGAGCCGAGCAGGAGGGCGGCGACGACGGTGCTCAATCCTTCCACCACTCCGGAGATGCGCGTCGTCGAGCCGCTCGAATAGTTGACCATGGTGGCGCCCATGGTGCCGGCTCCGGGCATGCCGCCGATCGCCGAGGCGGCGATGTTGGCCAGTCCCTGGGCGGCCAGTTCGCGGTTCGAGTCGTGGCTCGAACGGGTCAGCCGGTCGAGGACGACGCAGGTTTTCAGGGTATCGATGCACAGCAGCGTGGCCAGGGTCAGGGCGCTGGAGAGCAATCCCGCGACCTGCGAGAGCTTGAGTTCGCCGATCTGGTTCCAGCGGTCGGTGATGAGCGCGATGTAGCCCTGGCCGGAGGCGCCGAGCGAGCCGATGACCAGCGAGTTGTTTTCCAGTTGCTGCAAGGAGGGATCGGCCACGGCGATGGCGGCGTAGGCGCTCCAGCCGCAGGCGACGCCGATGACGGCGGCGGGGATTTTCCTGGTCACGCGCCCGGCGAGCAGCATCGCCAGAATGGTCGCGCCGCCGATGGTCAGTCCGCGCCAATCCCAGCTTTCCGGAGAGAACAGCACCTGTTGCCAGGGCACGCCGGCCTTGGCGCCGGCCAGTCCGGGCAACTGGCCGGCGATGATGATCAGGCCGACGCCGGAGAGGAAGCCGCTGACCACCGGATACGGGATGTAGCGGATCAGGCGGCCGATGCCGAGAAAACCGATCAGGATCTGGATGACCCCGGTGAGAATGCCGAGCACGGTAATCATCAGCACGATGCTGGACGGCTCGACGCCCTGATGCACGAGTTCGATGGCGAAGGCCGAGAGCACCGCGGCGGCCGGCGCGCAGGGCGCGCTGATCAGCCGGTCGGTGCCGCCGAAGGTCGGCGCGACCAGCCCGAGCGCCATGGCGCCGAGAACGCCGGCCAGCGCGCCGAACGCGGCGTAGTGCGGCGCGATCGCGGCATACACGGTGACGCCGAAGGCCACCGAGGCGGGCAGCGCCACCAGCATGGCGGCAAAGCCGCCCCACATGTCTCCCGAATGGCGCATCCAGGCGCCGGACAGCTCGCGCATGTTCTCCTTCATCCCAAAAATCCCGCTTCAAACCACGACGGCGCGGCGCTTCCCCGAACGCTCATTCCGGATGACCGATCAGTTGTTCGGCGGCCGGGTCGCCCGAATCCTCGCTCGCGGGCAAAACGTCGTAGCCGATGCTCGCCACCTGCGTATTGATCCAGCGCATGTCGGCGATCAGGTCGAGGTGCGCCGAACTGCTTTCCAGCGCGTCCGAAACGCCCTGGCTGAGCCGGTCGATGTGCCGGCGCGAACTGTCCCGGCACATCGACTTGAAATCCCTTTTGCGCTGCACCAGCACGCCGGCGGTCGCCGGCTGCCAGGCCATGACGACTTCCGCCGCCAGGTGGGTGTTGCCGATCAGAAAGCAGAACAGCCGGTCGAGTTCCTCCTTGCCCGCTTCCGAGAAACGCTTGCCGTTCTTTTTCATCTCGTCGGGAATGCCGATCATCGTTTTGCAGATGACATCGCCGGCGTTCTCCAGGCTGGCGGTATAACGCAAAAGCGCGGTGATCCGGCGCAGCTCCGGATCGTCGACCCCCTGCCGCGTGAGGTCGACCGCGTAGGCGCGCACCGCCTTGAACAGGACATTGACCTTCTCTTCCATGCGCGCGATTTCCGGGGCCTTGTCGCCGTTGCCGGAAAGCAGCATGGCCAGGGTCATCTCCAGCATGGTTTGCACCGTCCCGAGAATCCGCAGCACCTCGCGCGAGAGCGCGGTGACCGGCAGGAGGTCGATTTTTCCGCCGCCCTCCGTCTTGCCGGGGATGTACTTCGGGCCGATCTCGCCGGCCGCCCTGGCGGGTTCGGCGAACAGGCGTTCGAGGAAGCGCGCCGCGGGCCGGGCCAGCCCGGTAAACACGGCGATCAGCGCGCAGTTGAACAGGATGTGCAGGAGCACCACGCGGAAGCTCGGTGCGCCGGGCAGGACGTCGTACAGCCTCTCGATCAAGCTCAGTCCGGCGAAACAGGCGAACACGCCGGTCAGCTTGAACAGGCCGTTGCCGACGACGATGCGCCGGGCCGCGGCGGCCTGGTTCCAGGTCATGACGATCGGCGGCGCGGCGTTGCCGAGGTTGATGCCGAGCACGGCGGCCAGGATCAGCCCGGAGTCGGCGGTGATCCCGGCCTGCACCAGCGAGGCCCAGAACAGCAGGATGGCGATCGACGAATGCGCCAGCCAGGTCATGATGGCGAACAGCAACACGGCGATGAAGAGTTCGTCGCCCAGCGAGGAAACGAGGACGCGGATCAGATCGCTGGCGGCCAGCGCGGCGGAGACCTGACTCATGAAGGTCAGCGCGATGAGGATCATGGCGATCCCCAGGCAGACGCGGCCGAACTGCTTGAACGGGGAGTCGGTGTCGCTGTAAATCGAATGCATCAGGTAGCCGGCGAACATCAGGAGCGGCCACAGCGCCTTGAGGTTCAGCGTGAGCAGGGCGGCCACCACCGCGCTGCCGGCATCGGCGCCGAGCAGCAGGATCAGCCCGTCGACCACCGGAATCGCGCCGACGGCGGCGAGGCCGGAGGTGAATACGGCCACCGCGATCGAGCTTTGCAGAATGGTCGCGGCGCCCGCGCCGGTCAGCAGGGCGACGGCGCGCTTGTTCAGGACGCGCGGCAGGACGCGGCGGATTTGCGCGCCGTAAACGCGCATCACCCCGGTGCGCGCCATGCGCACGCCCCACAGGAGCAGCGCCGCCGCGCCGAGGATCATCGATAGTTCGTAGGCGCCGGAGCCGGGCATGGGATGCGTCCTACAGCGCGCCGAGGTCGTCGAGGACGAGCGCCGGCGGGCGGGAAAGCTTCGCCAAGTCCTCGCGCTTCGCCTCGCCGGAGAGCACCAGGATGAAATCGATGCCGGCGTTTTCGGCGAGCAGCTTGTCGGTCGTCAGGCGGTCGCCGACCATGACCGTTTCCTCGCGCGAAAAGCGTTTGAGCACCGGCGCGAGAATCAGCGGGTCGGGTTTGCCGAAGATCGTTTCGGGCCGCCGCCCGGTGGCGGCTTCGTACAGTTTCATGAAACTTCCGGCGTCCGGCAGCGGGCCTTGCGCCGACGGGCAGACGAGATCCGGATGGGTGGCCAGGAAGCGCACTCGCGGGCGTTGCAGCGCGAGGCACGATTCGGCGAGCTTCTCGTAGGTGAGTTCGGTGTCGTAGGCGAGGACGACGGCCTGGCACGCCTCGCCGGCGGTGAACTCGATCTCCGGGAAGCGTTCCTTCAGGTAGGCCCGGAAGCTGGCGTTGCCGACCGGATAGATACGGCGCAGCCCGTGCTCCTGCAAGTAGTCGGCCAGCGGCAGGAGCGGCGAGAGAATTTTCTCGCGGCCGGCGGCGATGCCGAATCCGGCGAGCTTTTTCACGTAGTCGTCCAGATTCTTCGAGGTGTTGTTGGTCAGGAAAACGATCTCGCGCCGCGCGAGATTGCGCTTGATGAAATCGATGGTGCCCCGGATGGGGCGGTCACCGAGGTAGACCGTCCCGTCCAGGTCGAAGACGAAGCACTTTTTGCCGCCGATGTCCATCACGTCAGCCACTTCATCGGAACGATCGACAACTGCGGGAAGAGCAGCAGCAGGAACAGCATGGTGACTTCCATCAGCAGGAACGGCGCCATCTTGCGCACCAGCGGCCCCAGCGAGATGCCCGCCGAGCCGCAGACGACGAAGAGCACCGTGCCGACCGGCGGGGTGATGACGCCGATGCCGACGTTGAGCACGAACAGCAGGCCGAAGAAGTACGGGTCGATGCCGGCCATCTTGATCAACGGATAGAACACCGGCGCGAAGAGCAGGATGTTCGGCGTCAGATCCATGACCATGCCCGCCGCGAACAGGAAGACCATGATCGCCAGCAGCAGCAGGGTTGGCGTCGGCACCAGCGGCGAGAAGAACTCGGCCATCTGCATCGGAATCTGCGCCAGGGTGATGAAGTAGCCGACGGCGGAGGCGGCGCCGACGATCAGCATCACCACGGCGGTGCTGCGCGCGGCGGTGGCGGAAACGCGCAGCAGCTTGCGGAACGACAGTTCCTGGTAATACACCATGGTCACCAGGATGGCGTAGACCGCCGCGAAGGCGCCGCCCTCGGTCGGCGTGAACACGCCGAAGCGGATGCCGCCGAGCAGCAGCACCGGCAGCAGGAAGGCCGGCCAGGATTCCTTGACGATCTGGATGGCCTCCTCGCGGCTGAAGACGATGGTTTCCGAGTAACCGTCGATGCGCACGACGAAGAACCACATCACCAGCAGGGAGAAACCGATGAGCAGGCCCGGCACCAGGCCGATCATGAACAGCTTGGTGATCGACAGTTCCACGGTGGCGCCGAGCAGGATGAAGTTGGCCGACGGCGGGATGATCGGCCCGAGGATCGCCCCCGAGGCGATGATGCCGCCGGCGCGGCCGGGGTTGTAGCCCGCGTCCTTCATCATCGGATAGAGGATGCCCATCAGCGCGGCGGCCTCGCCGACCGAACTGCCCATCAGCCCGGCGAAGATGATCGAAGCGACGATGGTCGCGTAGCCCAGGCCGCCCTTGACGCGCCCGATCAGCAATTGGGCGAGCAGGATCACGCGCTTCGAGAGACCGCCCTGGGCCATGATCTCGCCGGCGAAGACGAAGAACGGGATGGCCATCAGCGGATAGTTGTTGACCCCGTCGGCCATCGCCTGCGGGATGGTCATGAAATCGAAATAGCCCGAGTAGACCATCAGCACGATGGCCGACAGCACCATCACCAGGCAGATCGGGATGTTGAGGAGCAGGAAGAAAAAGAGACTGCCGAGGAAAATGATCAGCTCCATGTCAGAACTCCTTCGGCTTTTTCAGGAATTCCGACGCCGGCTTCCTGAAGGTTTGCACGAGTTCGCGCAGGCGGATGACGATCACCGCGAAGGCCATGACCGGCAGCGCGCCGTTGATGAACGCCATGTTGACCCCGGTGGCCACGGTCTTGGTGTCCATCGTCTGCTGTACCAGCGAAACGCCGCCGATGGCCAGCAGCACGAGCGCGGCCAGCGCGAGAAGCTGCGCGACGATGTCGACGGATTTCTTGACGATCCCGGAAAGCTTGCCGGTCACCATGTCGACCGCGATGTGGCGGCCGCGGTAGAAACCCTCGATCGACCCGAAAAAGGTGATGTACATGAAGAGAAAACGCGCCCATTCCTCGCTCGGCGCGAAGCTCGACCTGAAAACATAACGCAGCATCGCGTTGTAGAAGACCAGTCCGATCATGCCCAGGAAAACGGCGGCGCAGAACGCCTGAAAGGCCACCTCGCCCTTGGTTTCGCTTTCCCGCGGTTTGTCTGGTAAAAGTTCACTCATCTCGCGCCCCTTGACTCGATAGTCGATTGAAGATCCTCGCCGGCCGCAAAAACGCCTTCCTTTTGCGCGGGTTCGATGTCCGCCGGCTTCCGGTACAAAAACTCCGGAACGCCGATCCGCCGCATGACGCGGCCGCGCAACGCTCCGGAGAGGACTTCCCGCGGATTTTCGCCGCGGGAAGGGAATTCCAACTCGCCGTTGGTGACTGGAGAACGCTTACCGGTATTGCAGCGTGCTGTCCAGGATTTCCTTGTAATTGGGCACCGTTTTGGCGAACAGTTCCCAGGTGCCTTCACCGGCCTTGCGCAGCGCCGCCTTGAATTCGGCGTCCGGGGTCACGATCTTGCCGCCGCCCTTGGTGATTTCCTCGATCGCCCTTTTCTCGACATCGGCCGCCATCTTCCAGACGTCCTCGGCGGAACGGAAGGCCGCGTCGTCGAAGATTTTCTTGTCTTCCGGCGGCAGCTTGGCGTAGAAGTCGTTGTTGATGTACAGGCCGTGGATGACCAGGATGTGGCCGGACAGCGTGATGTTCGGCGTGATTTCGTACATCTTGAGCGCGACGATGTCGGCGAACGGGCTGTCGCCGCCGTCGATCGTGCCCTGGTCGAGCGCCGACGGGACTTCCGCGAACGGCATCGGCTGGCCGCTTTGCCCCAGTTGCTTGGCGAATTCGAGGTACAGCGGAATGTTCGGCACGCGCATGCGCAGACCCTTCAGGTCGTTGATGCTGTTGACCGGCTTCTTGGTGTAGAAGTGGCGGAAACCGAGCGGGAAGGCGTTCATCAGGGTCAGGCCGGATTTTTCGGCGAAGCCCTTGTTGATCAGCTTGAAGGTATCGCCGTTCATCGCCCGGTGGGCGTGGTCGAGATTGTCGTAGAGCATCGGCGTTTCCAGCATGGCCATCGCCGGGAACAGCGACGAAGTCTGCGTCCCGGTGGCGCACATCTGGATGATGCCCTTGCGCGTCTGCGCGATGTAGGCGTCTTCCTTGCCGAGCTGGCTGTTCGGGAAGACCTGCACGTCATACTTGCCCTTGCTGGCCTCTTCGACATACTTTTCGAACAGCTTCATGCCGACGGTTTCCGGCTCGCCGTCGGGCTTCATGCCGGCGATCTTGACCACGATCTTGTCGGCCGAATAGGCCGGCAAGGCCGCCGCGCCCAGCATGGCCAGGGCGGAAAGAAGAAGAATTCTGCGTTTCATGATAGCTACCTCCTTGTTATGGGGAAAAAAACAACTGACTGCTGCTTCTGCGTAAAAAACTGCGTAAAAAACTGCGTAAACGAACTGCGTAAAACGTGCGGTAAAACCATTCCGCCGTGTATCGACGGCCCGGCAATATTAAATCGAGTCGCGCAAGCGTGCCATGGCCATTTCCGTTTCCTGCCGGCAACGCTCGCCATCCCAGCCCCGCTCGCCGGCCATCAATTCGACCACCCGCGGCACGGCCGCTTGCGCGGCCGCGTTATCCAGAATGACCAGGGGAATCCTGCGCGCCAGAACGTCCAGAGCGTGTTCGGCCAGTTCGTGACGCGCAGCATAAACCACTTCCGCCTCGATGTAAGGATGATCGGCGTGCAGGCGCTCGCCCAGGCCGTTCCCGGCCAGACGCGCCACGCTCATGGCCTGGTCGCCGAAAGCGTGCTGGAGATGGTGGGCGACATCCTCCGCGAGGCCGTAATCCCTGGTCAGCACCTGGAAAATCTCGGGAGCGTAATTCTCCGCGCCGAACAGGCGCAGGTCGAGCGTCTTGCAGGGGCCGGGCGCGGCCAGACCGGCGCTGCCGATGGCCCGGTCGACGGCCTCCTCGGCCATCTTGCGGTAGGACGTCCATTTCCCCCCGGCCATGGTCACCAGCCCCGACGGACTGACCATCAGCAGATGCTCGCGGACCAGTTGCGCCGTGCTGGCGCTTTCGTCGAACTTGACCAGCGGGCGCAATCCCGACCAAGCCGACAGAACGTCGCCGCGCTGTACCGACAGATTGAAATAGCGGTTGATGTGGCGCAGCAGATAAGCGATTTCCTCCTCGCTGGCCCGCGGATGCTCGACGATCTCGGCCGGCGTGTCGGTGGTGCCGATCAGCGCGTGCCCTTGCCAGGGAAGGACGAAAAGCACCCGGCCATCCTCCGTTTTCGGAATCAGCATGCCGGTATCCGGCGGCACGAAGCGGCCAGGCAGGATGATGTGGATGCCCGAGGCGGCGTTCAGCACCGGCTTCGCGGCCGGATCGTCCATCTGCCGGACACGGTCGACGAACGGCCCGGCGGCATTGATCATGCAGCGGGCGCGGATATCGAACTCCTCGCCGCCGATGAGATCGCGCACGCGCGCGCCGCACAGCCGGCCCTCTTTTTTCTCGAACGAAACGGCCTCCACGTGGTTGGCGATCGCCGCCCCGTGCCGCTGGGCGGTCAGCACCAGCGTGATGGCCATGCGCCCGTCCTGAAACTGGCCGTCATAATAAATGACACCGGCCTTCAGCTTTTCGCCGCGCAGCATCGGAAAGCGCCTGAGCGCCTCCTCGCGCCCGACCAGACTGCTTCTGCCCAGCCCCAGCTTGCCCGCCAGCACGTCGTACAGCACCAGCCCGGCGAATACGTAGGGAACTTCCCACCAGGTGTAAAGCGGAGTGACCAGCGGCACCCGGTTGGCCAGATGCGGCGCGTTCCGCAGGAAGATGCCCCGCTCGAACAGCGCCTCCTTGACCAGGTGGTACTGCGCCCGGTCGCATTTCTTGACCGCCATCTCCAGATAGCGCACGCCGCCGTGCACCAGTTTCGTGCTCTTGCTGCTCGTGCCTTCGGCAAAATCGTTCTTTTCCACGAGAGCGACCTTCAAGCCGCGGCTTGCCGCGTCGACGGCGATGCCACACCCGGTGGCCCCGCCGCCAACGATCAACAGATCGAAAATGTCC
>JAISNE010000446.1 GCA_031276375.1 Accumulibacter sp. | reverse complement strand
AAACGCGAAGCGGATGTCATTGTCGCCAACCGCCGGACCGATGCGCTGGCCGACGTGGCCGACAAGGTTTATACGCGGGATCTGTTTGGCGGCGATGCATAGATGTCATAGCCCATCTCGTCATTGCGACCATGACGAACCCCAACAAAAAAACCACCCGCATAGGTTGGGGTGAGCAAGGCGAACCCCAACAAAAAACAGACCCAATAGCCATTAAATACCGCCGAACCCGAGACGCGGAAGGCGTCTGTTTCTTCACGGTCAATCAGGCCGAGCGTTCGCGTACCTTGCCGGTCGATCACGTCGCGGAATTTGAGAGAGTCCGGAGAGAGTCCGTTCGTGTCGTCAGGCAAAACCATCCATTCGTCGCGCCGGCATGGGTGGTTTTGCCCGATGAACATGTAATGGATTTCCCATCTTCGGCGCTTCCATCATCCGTCCGGATCGAATCCGCCGGGAGGCGGCCTCCATCGGCGCCCGGCGCGTTACAATCTGGTCATGTCTTCCACCCACGACAGCGATTACAAACTGTTCTTCGCGCACCCCGAAATGGTGCGCGATCTCTTGCGCGACTGGGCGCCGGGCGACTGGATCAAGGAAGCCGACTTTTCCACGCTGGAGCACGTCAACGGCAGCTACGTCAGCGAAGACCAGAAGCAACGTCATAGCGACATGGTGTGGAGGTTGCGCCTGAAGGATCGCTGGCTGTGGGTATATTTGCTACTCGAATTCCAGTCCGAGCCTGATCCCTGGATGGCCTTGCGCATGCTTGTCTATCTTGGACTCCTATCGCAGGACCTCATCAAACGCGGCGATCTCGCCGCCGGGAAACTGCCGCCGATCCTGCCGTTGGTGCTCTACAACGGCCTGCCCGAGTGGAAAGCGCCGACGGAAGTATCCGAACTCTTTGCCGAATCCCCGCCGAGCCTTGCCGCCTATCGGCCCAAGCTTTCCTACCACCTGATCGACGAAGCGCGCCTGAAACTGCATCCGGCCGACACAGTACGCAGCGCCGTCGAAGCGCTGTTCCGGCTCGAACACGGACGGACGCCGGACGACCTTCGGCGGGTCATCCAGGCGCTCGACGCCCTCTTGCGCGACCCGGGCCAGACCGAGCTCCGGCGCAGCTTCACGCGGTGGATCAAACGGCTGTTGCGGCGCAAAGTAAAGTCTCCTAACATAAGGGAGATCGAACACATCAACGACCTTCTGGAGGCCGATACCATGCTCGCCGAACGTATCGAAAGCTGGTTTGACGAAGCGACTCAAAAGGGGTTGCAAAAAGGGTTGCAGCAAGGAATTCAACAGGGCATGCAACAAGGGATTCAACAGGGCATGCTGAAAGGCCAGGCTAACATTCTATCCAAACAGTTGAAACTCCGTTTCGGCGACTTGCCGCCGGAGGTCGTCGAGCGGCTGTCTCGGGCGACGCAGGATGAACTCGACGCTTGGGGCGAGGCGATCCTTTCGGTGCCGACGCTCTCGGCGGTGTTCGAGGCAAGCCGGCACTGAAGGGGCGGCGCGCCTCCAGCGACCGGGGAAACGGCCGCTTTCCACTTTCCCGGAAGTTCTTCCGGCATCCATCACGCGCTTGTCCGGTGATTCGCCGAGGTGCCGGGGATCCGAGTTATTCGTCTTCCACCTTTCTCGACAGGACGGCGAGTACGGGGCTGCCGTTCCGATCGATCCTGGGTTTGTCTCGTGCTCCGTCTTTTGCCGTGTCCTTCGTTTCTCCCTCATACCAAGTTGCGCTCGACAGGCAGTCAATACTCGAGTCTGACGTGTCAATATTCCGGCCATTTTTTGGCGTATCACGATGATTTGACCGCAATTTGGCATGAACCCCAAACGCCCTGATTTCCAAAACGGCGCCTCGACAATCGTCGTTCCGGCAAAGACGAAACAATAACGAAAAGCCAGGAAATCGAGCATCGGCCCGCGTTGACGCGCCGAACGAAGCGGCGTCGCGTGACCCCGGACTACTCGGAAGCCGTCGGCTTGCGGCGTAAACAGCGGCGGGCGGGCTTCTGGCGGGGCGGCGAGGAATCCGCGTCCGGGCCGGACTTGGCCAGCGCGACGATGACGGCCCCCGCGATCTTCTTCTGTTCGCTGGGCAGCGTGATGAACGTTTCCAGCAATTCGCGTTCCGGGCCGGCCAGCGCGTCTTCCCAGCGTTTCTTCCGGACAAGCGTCGCCTGGCCGTCGCCAAAACGCAACACATGCGGCTCGATGTTCAGCCACGCCGCGATCACTTCCAGCTTGTCCTGCTCCGGCAGCGACAGACCCTTCAACCAGCGCGCCGCCGCCTGGAAAGTCACGGGGTGCCCCCAGTAGCGGGTGTTGAAGCCCTTTTCGAGCACGCTTGGACGCGGCTCGTAGCCGGCCTGGAGCATTGCTTCCTTCAGACGCTCGGCGAAATCATGCTTGACGCTCATGAATCGGAAATTACATTTTTGATTCAATCACGACTAAAGTATGATTGATCGGAAAATCAAATTATCCATTTCACTTCGACCCGAGCATGAAGAAAAACATTCCCGGCCGCCGCGCCGGAAACGGCCGCGCCCGCGGAAAAAAAACGCCCGACCCCGAGCGGAAGGCCGGGCCGCGACACGCCCTGTCAAGCGCTGAAAGTAAGCTCGCCGGCATGCTTCTCCAGATGCCGACAAACCGCCCCTCGCCCTCGAACAACGAACGGCTCGCGTCGAGGCTCGCGGGCATACTGCAAAAGCTGAACTTCGGCGAAGCCCTCGATGTCGCGGGGCTGGCCGAAGAGTTCGGCACGCACCCGCGCACCATCCAGCGCGACCTGCGCCAGCGCTTCGCCTTTCTCCCGATCGAAAAGGGAAACGACGGCAAATACAAGCTCGAACCCGAATTCCTCGGACAACTCAATTTCCGCGACATCGAGCGCTTTGCCGCGCTGGCCGGGCTGAACGGGCTTTTCCCGGCGCTCGACGACGTGTTTTTCCGCGAACTGTTCGACCACCGGACCGCCCAGACCCTCTCCATTCACGGCCCCGGTTACGAAGAACCCAGCCCGCCGGAAAACGAATTCCGTCTCCTGCAACGCGCCATCCGCGAGCGCCGCTACCTCGCCTTCACCTATCGCAAGGCGTCGGAAACCAAGCGCGTCGAAGTCGCGCCCTACCGCCTCATCAACCACGACGGCATCTGGTACCTCGCCGCCAGCGACGCGGGCCGGCCCAAGACCTACGCCATCGGCAGGATCGACACCCTTTCCCTGCGCGACGCCGCATTCACGCCCGACGAAAAGATCCTCGACATGCTCGACAAGGAAGACAGCATCTGGCTCAGCGAAGAGAAGACCGCCGTCGAACTCCGGGTCGGGCCGCCGGCGGCGCCGTACTTCAAGCGCCAGAAACTCATCGCGCGGCAGGAAATCGTCGGCGAAACCCCCGACGGCGGCCTGATCGTCACCGGCTGGTTCGCCCATCCCAAACAGATTCTCCCCATCGTCCGCTACTGGATTCCGCACGTGCGCCTCGTCAGCCCCGAAAACTGGCGGAAGGAACTCGAAGCGAGCCTGCGCGATTACCTGGACACTTGAAAGGAGCCGCTCATGGCCCTGATTCTCGCCTTCCTCGGCGCGATCGCCACCCTCGCCGGCGTCGCGCTGGCAGCTTGCCACGCACTGCGCATGCTCACCCTCGTCGGCGGCGTCCTGCCGATCGTCCCGTTCATCGGCATGGTTGGCGCCAGCCTGCCGGCAGGCGGCATCGCGTTTTTCACGTTCGCCCGGATTTTCGGCCATCCCCACTACGCCGGATCGCTCGCCGACGGCGGTGTCGCCGCCCTCGCCTGCGGCTACGTCCTGACCAGCCGCATTCTGTCATTGCTCGGACGGCGCGACGCGGCAACCCAAGCGGTAGCCGGGTTTTCTGAAACGGCAAGGCGTTTTCCAAGATCGTCCGGATTGCCGCGGGTGAAGGCCCTCGCAATGCCGGAGATTTGTGGTATGAATGAAAGGGAAAGGTGAAGAACCGGCCGGAATACATCCGTTCTTTCATCATCGAACTTCCACGTTTCACCCAACCGGGTCACAGTCCCAGCGTCGTGGCGCTGACCGGCGTTCCTCCTTCTTCGAGGATTTCGTCGAAACGCGTCAGATAGGGACGGCATGCTTCCGCGTTGTCGACGATCACCCGTGACCGGGCGTGATCCTGGTGGATGCGAACCAGCGCGTGACAATCGTCGGACAGGAACATCGCGTCGGTCAGACGCGCAAGTTGGGGCGCGCATTCCCAGACCTGCATGAGATGTGGAAAATCGGTGAGCAGTTTGAACAAGCGCGGGCTGTTGCGCCGGAACGGCTCGGCGTTTCTCAAAACGATCCGCAGCGTGTTGTTCGGCGCGGCAGTCAGGAAACGGCGCAAGAGCAGGGCATTCTCCTGATTTTCCAGACCCAGCCTGGCAAGATCGGGATCGAAAATCCGAATACCGCGCGTCGCCAGGATCAAAATCTTCCGCACGGCGTCAGCGTATTCG
>JAISNE010000271.1 GCA_031276375.1 Accumulibacter sp. | reverse complement strand
ACGTCCGCGAGCGCCGACTCGCCGGGCCGCAGATCGCTGCCGCCGTAACCGGCGCACGCCGAGAGCGCGAGGAGCGACCAGATCAGAATCCGGCGGCGGAATCGGGAAAGGACGGAATACGGCATCATCGAGCCTCCGAAATCAGTGTGGAGCGATTTTATTCCATTTCGGAGGACCGAAGACAGTCAGTCAGAGGACGGAAGACAATCAGTTACCGGCGCTTCGCGCCGCAAATACTACTGTCTTCTGTCCTCTGTCCTCTGTCCTCTGTCGACCACATATCCCCCAGATCTCCGCGCAGCACAGGATCGCGCAGATCGTGCCGCCGCACCGGCCCGCTACGGGGATATTCCAGTCGGGGAAACACACTTGTCTGAATGTGAACGATTTTTTTGCCCTGCCCACGACATTTGAGTCGGCGAGAGTCCTGATGGCGGGCGGAAAGTGAAAGCGCGCCCGGCCATTCCGAACCGATTTTCCCAGTACCGAAGGCGTTCCGTTCCCGTCCGGGGAACAGCCCGGTTCAATGTCCGCAGCCCGGCGCGACGCCGTCCCATCCGCTCAGGTTCTGACGCTGTTGGGTGGTTCGCACGATTCCCGTCGTGCCGTCGAACAGCACGTCGAAATAGGCTTCCTGGTTCCAACTGTCGCAAAACAGCCATGACCACACCCGTTCGTCGCGCGCCTCGAAATAAACGTCGTTTCGCGGCGTCACCGGCCCCAGCAGGCGCAGGACGCTGGCCATGTCGCTCCGGTCGCTCTGGATCAAACCGAAATGCGCCGCGTCGAGCACCTTTTCGATCCGCTCCAGACGGCCGTTCGGCGCCATGAATACCATGAAGGTCTGCGTCCCCGCCGGGCCGCGCGGATAGGCCAGTTGTTCACGCCCGTCCGCGTCCTTCCAGCGCATCGCCGGCGTTCCCATCGAGGCGATGACGTCCGCGAGCGCCGACTCGCCGGGCCGCAGATCGCTGCCGCCGTAACCGGCGCACGCCGAGAGCGCGAGGAGCGACCAGATCAGAATCCGGCGGCGGAATCGGGAAAGGACGGAACGCGGCATCATCGAGCCTCCGAAATCAGTGTGGAGCGATTTTATTCCATTTCGGAGGACAGAGGACAGAAGACAGAGGACAGTCAGTTACCGGCGCTTCGCGCCGCAAATATTACCGTCCTCTGAACAACCGGGAGCGCGGGCGTCTCGCCCGCAATGCGAGCCGCAGGCTCGCGTACCGCCGCCCTTTGGCGACGCGGCCGCGCGGAACCTTACGCCACGGCGCTGGGCAAAAGACAGAGGGCAGTCAGTTACCGGCGCTTCGCGCCGCAAGAATTACTGTCTTCTGTCCTCTGTCCTCCGTCCTCTGAACCTTGCGCCCCGCCGCCGATCTGACAGGGTAATCGTTGTCTTTGACAAGTTTTTGACTTTCAACCGTCGATGAACCTGCCTACACTGGCGGTATTCTTTTCACATGCCGGTCGCGCAGGAAGCAGGCGCGGCGCGCCGTGGCCGGATTTTCGCGTTGGCCCGTCCGTCAAGGAGACTCCATGGATCAAACCAGACGCTATGTCGCCCTCGATCTGAAAGAAGACGATCTGATCCGGGAAGGCCGGCACATCCTCGTCGCCTACCGGATGAAACCGAAGGCCGGCGCGGACTACCTGAGCATGGCGGCGCACTTTGCCGCCGAATCCTCGACCGGGACGAACGTCGAGGTGTCGACGACCGACGATTTCACCCGCCGGCTCGATGCGCTGGTCTATCACATCGACGAGGCGCGCGAGGATTTGCGCCTCGCCTACCCGATCGATCTCTTTGACCGCAACGTCATCGATGGCCGTTTCATGCTGGTCTCGTTCCTGACCCTGACCGTCGGCAACAATCAGGGCATGGGCGAAATAGAGCACGCCAGGATGATCGATTTCCACGTGCCGCCGCGCGTCATCCAGATGTTCGACGGCCCGGCCAGGGGCATCGCCGATCTGTGGCGCGTTCTCGGGCGGCCGGTCGACGCGGGCGGCTACATCGCCGGGACGATCATCAAGCCCAAACTCGGCCTGCGTCCCGAGCCGTTCGCCAAGGCGGCCTACCAGTTCTGGCTCGGCGGCGATTTCATCAAGAACGACGAGCCGCAGGGCAACCAGGTTTTCGCGCCGATCCGGAAAACCCTGCCGCTGGTTTACGACGCGCTGAAGCGGGCGCAGGACGAGACCGGCCAGGCCAAGCTCTTTTCGATGAACATTAGCGCCGACGATTACCACGAAATGCGCGCGCGCGCCGATTTCGCGCTGGAAACCTTCGGCCCCGACGCCGACAAGCTGGCTTTCCTGGTGGACGGCTATCTTGGCGGGCCGGGCATGGTCACCACGATCAGGCGTCAATACCCCGGCCAGTTCCTGCACTACCACCGGGCCGGGCACGGCGCGATTACCTCCCCCAGTTCGAAGCGCGGCTATTCCGCCTTCGTGCTGGCCAAGATGAGCCGTCTGCAAGGCGCTTCCGGGATACACGTCGGGAGCATGGGGCACGGCAAGATGGAAGGCGAGGACGAAGACAAGTGGATCGCCTACATGATCGAGCGCGACGCCTGCCAGGGGCCGGTGTATTACCAGGATTGGCACGGCATGAAACCGACCGCGCCGATCATCTCCGGCGGGATGAACGCGCTGCGCCTGCCCGGATTCTTCGAAAACCTCGGCCACGGCAACATCATCAACACCGCCGGCGGCGGCTCCTACGGCCACATCGATTCGCCGGCCGCCGGCGCCCGCTCGCTGCGCCAGGCGTATGAATGCTGGAAAGCCGGCGCCGACCCGGTCGAGTGGGCGCGCGAACACCGGGATTTCGCCCGCGCTTTCGTCTCCTTCCCGGACGACGCCGACGCGCTCTACCCCGGTTGGCGCGAAAAACTCGGCGTGGGGTGAAGGTGAATTTCAGGTTTCATGGATCAGCGCCAAACGCCGTCCTTCGGGCCTTGAAGCCGCGGAATGGACAGAGCAACTTGGCCTGAATCGGGTCCGGCCCCCGATGGCGCGAGGCATTTTCCGCTGGAGGATCATCAAAAACTCAGCGAGTATCCCTCCCCGGCCCTGGGCAGGGAGGCCAGCAAGGGGGAAAGGCCGGGGATCGGCGATTGCGGCGTCAGGGTCAGTTGGCCGCCGGCCTGGGCGCGGCCGATGTCGAACGTTCCTTTGCCGCTGACCCGCAGCGCGCCGCTGACGGTGGCGATCTGCCAGTCGCCCCGGCCCGCGCCGTCGCTCTTGCCGTCCAGCCGGTAGCTGCCCAGCTCCCCTTGCGGGGAGAGCGGCGTAAACAGGTGCTCGACCGCCACCGTCGCGGCCATCGGCGAGCGTCCGTCCAGGTTCAGGCTTTTCGCGCTGACGCGCAGCACGGCGCCCAGTTGCGCCGGTTTGAGTCGCGGATGAAGCGCGGCCAGCGGTTCGAGCGGCAGGACCAGGCTGACTTCGCGCAATTCCACGCTTCCTGGGTGAATCGCCAGTTCGAGCCGGCTATTTTGATCGGACAGCCGGCCGCCGACCGCCCAGGCCAGTTTCGCTTCCAGCAGCGCGCGCGGCAGGAAGTTCCAGGACAACTGTTCCTGGAGCAGCCGGCCGTCGATGCCGAGGGCCGAGGCCCGGCCATTCCAGAAAGTTCCCTCGACTTCCCTGAGCTGGATTTCCGGCGGCAGGAGCAAGGTGGCGAAACTCGCCGGCAGGCGGACGAGCAGGGCCAGGATGAAGACGCCGGCGGCAAACGGCAGCGTCCGCCGCCCGGCTGGCAAACGCCGTTTCATGGATTGCGCTCCAGTTCGACGACGACGCGCGCGTTTGCCCCGGCGGAACCGTCGCTCCTCGCGCTGAATACGGCGACGCGGGCGCCGGTTCGCTGGCGCAGGGCATCGAGCGTTTCGAGCGCGTCCTTCATCGGCATTTCCGGCAGGCGCATTTCCACGCGCGTCGGCGACAAGGCCCGCAGTTCCGCGCTGACCTGGATTTCGGCGAGCAGGCCGTAGAGCGCGCTGCGCAGATCCTCGCCGGACGGCCGCGCCACGGCGCCGGCCGCGCTTTTTCCGGCGGTCGGCTGCGCGCGCATGCGGTTGAGCAGCATCTCCAGTTCGGGGACACGTTTTTCCAGGGCATTGATGCGCTGGAAGAGCGGCGCGCACACGCCGAACCACAGCGCCAGCAGGGCGACCGCCGCGAGCCAGAGCGCGAGAATCCGGCGTTCCCGTTCGGAACGTTCCCGCCACCACGACCATGATTTGCGCTCGATCGGCACGATGCGTCCCTCGATCCTCATTCCCGCCCGAGGCGATAGATGAACTGCGTGAAGCCGGCGCCGGCGGGCATCCGTTCCGCCCGGCCGAATGCTTCGAGCTGTGTTTTGAATTGCGCGGCCTCGCTGTCGGTCAGCGTCAGGCGCACGCCGCTCTCGCCGACTTCGATGGCGCGCGGGCGGATCGGAATCCCGAGACGGGATGCGACACCGATCGCGGTATCGAGCGCGTCGTCCCGCGCCAGCGCCGATTCGCGCTGTTTGCTTTGCCATTGCAGGATGGGGTCGACGATCGGCGTGCCGGGATAGGCCGCGGCGAAGGTTTGCCGGATTTCATGCTGCAAGCGCGCCGCGCGGTTTTCCAGATGATGCCAGCGCGCGGCGGCGCCGAGCAAGGCCAGCGCCGCCGAAACGGCCAGCAGCACGCCCGCCGCGCGCAGCGGCCGCCAGTCGAATCGCTGGCCGGCGAAGCGCGCCAGCGCCGGCGGCAGGCCGCTCCGGCAGCCGGGCGGGCAGGGCCGGCGCGCGATATCCTCGACGCGCCGCGGCGTTTCCCCGTCCGCCAGTCGAGCCAGCGCCGCTTCGTTGCCGACGATGCCGAATCGTCCCGAGACGGTACGGAAGATCGTTCCGCCGGCCACCGCCGCATGCACCGCCGCGTCGGCGCTTTCCGGCAAGAGTTCGTACTCCGGAATCAGGCGGACCGCCTCGCGGCCGGCCGCCGCTAGGCGGTCCAGCGCGCGTTCCAGCCAGCGCCGGCTACACACCCAGACGCGCCGCTCGGTTCCCGCCGCCGGGCCGGGCACGGCCAGCGCGTCGTCGCGGTCGCCGAGCAGGCGGTCTTCGAGCGCCTGCCGGATCAAGGCATCGAGATGCTTGCCCGCCTTCACCGGCAATTCGAGCCGATGCATCGACACGCGGCGGGCAGGCAGGAGAATTTCCAGTTCATCCGCCGCCGGCAATTCGGCGGGCGGGCTCATCCCGCTCCCCGCCAGCGCGTAGTTCGCGGAAAAGCCGTTCCAGGCCAGCGCCGTCCACGCCTCGTCGGGCGGCAGGCTGACGCGCAGGATGGGAAAACGCGGCAGGGCGGCCATGATCCCGCTCATCCTTCCCTGGTCACGCGCAGCACTTCGTCGAGCGTGGTTTCGCCGGCCAGCACGCGGGAGACGCCGTCGCCGCGCAAGAGTTGCATGCCGTTCGCCAGCGCCTGCTCGCGGATGTCCTGCTCGTTGCCGCCGCGATGCACCAGGGAACGCACCGCGTCATCGACCACCAGCAGTTCGTAGAGACCGGTGCGCCCCCGGTAGCCGGTGTAGTTGCACGCGGCGCAGCCCGCCGCCCGGTAGAGCGTTTGCGGCCGCGCGAGTTCAAGCAGTTCCATCTCGCAGGCGTCCGCTTCATACGCCTGTTTGCAGTCCGGACACAGGCGGCGCGCCAGGCGCTGCGCCAGCACGCCGATGGTCGAGGAGGCCAGCAGGAACGGTTCGATGCCCATGTCCACCAGGCGGGTGATCGCGCTCGGCGCGTCGTTGGTGTGCAGCGTGGCCAGCACCAGATGGCCGGTCAGCGAGGCTTGCACGGCGATCTGCGCGGTTTCGCGGTCGCGGATTTCGCCGATCATGATGACGTCCGGGTCCTGGCGCAGGATGGCGCGCAGGGCGCGGGCGAAGCTCATGTCGATGCGCGTGTTGATCTGCGTCTGCCCGACGCCGTCGAGATCGTATTCGATCGGGTCCTCGACGGTCATGATGTTGGTGGCGCGGCTGTCCATGCCCGCGAGCGCGGCGTACAGCGTGGTCGTCTTGCCCGAGCCGGTCGGCCCGGTGACCAGCAGGATGCCGTGCGGCTGGCGCAGCAGGTGTTGCAGCCGCGCCAGGGTGTCCGGGCGCATGCCGAGCCTGGAGAGTTCGAGCCGCCCGGCGGACTTGTCGAGCAGGCGCAGCACGACCCGCTCGCCATGACCGGCGGGCAGCGTGGACACGCGCACGTCGACCGGCCGGCCGGCGATGCGCAAGGCGATGCGCCCGTCCTGCGGCAGGCGCTTTTCGGCGATGTCCAGCCCGGCCATGACCTTGACCCGCGAGACCATCGCCGCGTGCAGGCCGCGCTTGGGTTCGATCACGTCGCGCAACTGCCCGTCGACGCGGAAACGCACGGTGGCCCGCGTCTCGAACATCTCGAAATGCACGTCGGAGGCGTTTTCCCGCAGCGCCTGCGCGAGCAGCGTGTTGATCAGCCGGATGACCGGGGCGTCCTCCTCGGCGTCCAGCAGATCCTCGAGTTCCGGCATTTCTTCGAGCAGGTTCGCCAGATCGTCCATGCCCGCCAGATCGCGGGCCACGCTCGCCGCGCCGGCGGCGCCCTCGTTGAACGCCCGCGCCAGACGCTCCTGGTAGGCGTCAGGCTCCAGCACCTGCACATCGAGCGGCTGCGCGCAGTGGCGCTGCAACTCGCTCAACGCGCCCGGATCGCTTCCGGCGCGAAACAGCACGCGGCGCGCGCCGTTCTCCTCGCCGGCGTCGAACAAGCCATGTTCCCTGGCGTAGGCGTAGGTGACGATGGCCTCGCTCATGGCGGCCCGCCGTCTTCCGTGACGGCGCCGGCAACCGCCGCGGAGTCGTCCGCCGGCGCGTCGCGCGGCGGCAGTTGCACCGGAGGCTCGCCGGCCGGCGTTCCGAATTTCATCTGTTCGGCGCGCAGATATTCGTAGCGTTCGGACGACAGCGCCTGGCTCGATTTGGCGTCGCGCAGGATGGTCGGACGCAGGAAGACCATCAGATTGACCTTCGAGCGGTCGCGCGTCTCGTAGCGGAAAAGACCGCCGACCCAGGGGATGTCCCCGAGCAGCGGCACCTTGTAATTCGTTTCGTTGATCTTGTCCTCGATCAAGCCGCCGAGAACGATCGTCTGGCCGTCGTCGACCAGCACTTTCGTGTCGATCTGGCGCACCTTGGTGGCCAGGCCGGCGCCGCTGGTGTCGACCGAATTGTCGACGCTCGACACCTCCTGCGCGACGGTCAGGGTAATCGAACCGCTGTCGGAAATCTGCGGCCTGATCCTGAGCACGATGCCCACGTCCTTGCGCTCCACGGTCTGGAACGGATTGGTCGTGCTGCCGGAGACCGTGGTGTAGGAGCCGGTCAGGATCGGAATGTTCTGTCCGACCATGATCCGCGCCTCCTCGTTGTCGAGCATCAGCAGGTTGGGCGTGGACAGGACGTTGCCGTTGCCGTGGCTTTCGAGCGCGGTGGCCAGCACCCCCAGGTTGCCGTTGAACAGCCCGAAACTGAAGGTGGAGGGAATCGTCATGTTGCCCGCGAGATAGCCCGAATACAGCGCGCCGAGGTTGGTGGCCGTCGGACTGATATTGGACACGCCGCCGCCGTACAGCGATCCGTCGTTGCCCGCGGCGGCCCATTGCACGCCCAGCTCCTCGGTCCTGGAAACGTTGACTTCGGCGATCAGCGCCTCGACGTAGATTTGCGCCCGGCGCACGTCCAGCTTGTCGATCACCGCGCGCAGGTTGTTGTAGATGTGGTCCGGCGCGGTAATCACCAGCGAATTGGTCGCCGTGTCGGCGCGGATGAGCACCGTGGCGCCGCCGACTTCGACGCTGACGCCCGCCGATTGCCGGGCGCTGCCGCTGGTCGACGAAGCGTTGTTGGACAGCATCGACGTCGACGACGCGGCGCCGGAAGTGGAGCCGTTGGCGCTCGCGCCGCCGAAGCTCGAACCCGCGCCGGAAAGCCCGGACGCCGTGGAAGAAAAAGCGGAACCGGAAAAGCCCGACGAGGACGAAGCGTCCTCGCCGCTGCCGGTCAGGATGCCCTTCAGCGTGCCGGCCAGCGCCACGGCCTCGGCGTTGCGCAGATAGACCACGTTGATATTGCTGCCGGAGGCCGCCGGCGTATCGATGCTGGCGACCAGCGCGCGAATCCGCGCGCCGTGCGCCGCCGCCTGACTGCGCACCAGCAACTGGTTGTTGCGGATGTCGGAGACGATCACCGTGCGCTTGACCCCCTCGGGCGTCGGCATGGGCGAAGCCACGCCCTGCACGGAGACTTCCGGCATCAGGCGGCCGATGGTCTGCGCCACGTCCAGCGCCGAGGCGTGCCGGATGCGGATCGGGAAGATATCGTTGTCCGCCGGCCGGTCGACGTTGTCGATGATCTGCCCTATGCGGGACACGTTATCGGCATAATCGGTAATCACGATGGTGTTGCCGCCCGCGTAGGCCGCCAGGAGATTGTTCGCGGAAACGAGCGGGCGCAGGGACGTCACCAACTGCTGGGCCGAGGCGTGGGTCAAGGGAAAGACCTTGGTCACGACACGATCCCCGGCCGCCTTGCCGCGCCGCGAAAAAACCTGCATGGCCTGGGTCTTGGCGTCGGCGTCCGGCATGATCTTCACGATGGCGTCGTTCTCCACCGCGGTGAATCCCTGCTGGCGCAAGGCCGAAAGCAGGATCGGAAAGATCAGCGAACGCTCCACGGGCTGGCTGGAAATGATATTGATCGAACCCTTGACCTTCGGATCGATCACGAAATTCTTGCCGGTAATCACGCCGACGGCCCTGACCGTGGATTCGATGTCGGAATTGACGAAATTGAGCGTCACCGCATCTTCCGTCGCCCGGACCGCCGTCAGACCGGCCCCGGACAGCGCGATGCACAGAAACAGGCGGAGGAGTTTCGGAGGACAGAGGACAGAGGACAGAGGACAGCCGGACAGCGCCCTACGGGCGAAAGAAAAAGCGGAAATCATCACAAGCTCCTTCATCGATCAACCTTCATCGATCAACATTGCGGCACGGAGCGCCGGAAAAGGAAACGGCGCGCGCGAATTTCTCCTCTCCCCGCAAGCGGGGAGAGGAACATCCAGTTTGCGGGCGCGAAGCGCCCGGTAATCGACTGTCCTCTGTCTTCTGTCCTCCGTCCCTGATGTTTCCCCTCGAATTTTCATGCACCCTCCTCGCTTTTTTTAAGACGAGGCGGTCAAAATACCCGTCATTCCCGCGCAGGCGGGAATCCAGAAAAGACGGTGGAATGCTGGATTCCCGCCTGCGCGGGAATGACGGGCACGGGGGGACGGCTGGGTACCGCGCTTGATTGGCGAATGCGCCCAACAGAAACAATTGACCTTCCTGTTCCAAGGCGCCTGCCGGACCCAGCGCAAGGAAATCTCCGTCATCACCCTGGCTCGCCGGGCCCTCTGTTACCGGTTGCATTGGCTTTCCCTTTCCTCTCTCGGAAATGCTCTCCTCTGTTTGCCATGGCAGACTCTCAAGCCTTTCCTCTTTTCTTGAATTCTTCATGAATTCGAGGGGAAACGTCAGCCTCCGTCCTCTGAAACTCATGGCTGTATCTGGTAATGCTGGGTCACGGGAACGCCGTGGCGGATGAGTTCGAGAGTGACTTTGGAACTCTGGCCGAAGTGGAAAAAAACGAGCGAAATATCGGCGAGCCGAGCGAGCGGGCGCTGATTGACCTTCTTGAGCACGTCGCCGTCCTTGAGCTGCAACAACTGGGCAAACGTCTGCGCCGCCGCCTGATCGATGCGGATTCCGCCGTCCGGCGCGTTGGACAGCCCCTTGTCCCA
>JAISNE010000386.1 GCA_031276375.1 Accumulibacter sp. | reverse complement strand
TTTTTTCCGGAGCCCGATATGCCGCTGACCGATGTCATTCGTTACCTGAACGCGCAGCTTCCTTTTTCGCCTTCCCGAGGGCAATCCTTTTCGCCGTTTTATTCCGAGAACGGGCAGGTTTTCGTCCGCTATCGGCATCTGTGCCTGGAATCGGAATTCCTGCCCATCGTGGAAACGACCGGCGGCGGCGTTCGCGGCCACGCGGCGCGTCTGCTGGCCACGACGCGGAACGGTTGCCGGACCGTCGATGAAGCCACGGTTTTTTCCCTGCCCGAAAACAATGAGGAATTCGTTTTCGTCGATCGTCTCACGCGCACGCTGCATACCCTGAATTACCTGACCTACCTCGACCGCAGATCGCGCGGACTGCTCCTGCTCAAGGTGCATCCGCGGCACGTGGCCGGGGTGGCCGGCGATCACGGGCTGGCTTTCGAGAACATCCTCCGCGCCTGCGGCCTGCTGCCCGACGAGATCATGCTCGAGTTCGACGCCCGCGACGATTTCGATACCGTTCATTCGCTGCGGGCGGTGGATAGTTACCGGCGGCGCGGCTACGGTATCGCGCTGGCGGGCCGCCTGAACGATCCGCCGCCGCTCGGTCTGGTGAGGAAAGCGGCGCCGGCGATGGTCAGCCTGTGGCTTGCGGAAAACGGGAAACCGGCGCGGATCCGCCGGTATGTCGACGCGCTGCACGCCTTGCGCGTTTCCGTGCGGGTGTATGGGGAGAATTGCCTGCTGCCGCGCGCCCGCCTGCTCGAAAACGGCTTCGACCTGAGAACCGAGCCGCCGCGGCAACGCTGGCTGGAAGCCTCATGAGCCGGCGCGCGCCATCGTTTATACGGAAAAACGAATAAGTTCAGCAGAAGAAATTCTTTCGGTTTTTCCCGGCGGATCGATACGATTGATCCACGTTGACGCTGTCGCCCGTCGTTTGCCAAACCTTCGTTCGCCAAACATTCGCCAAACGGCCGGGCGGCTGGCCTGCCGGTCTGCGGGCGCCGCGCGACTCCCAAGTCGGCAAAACGGCAAGCGCGGCGCGGCGCGCATTTTTTTATCTGGAGGATATCCATGAAATCTTTACTCAAACCTGTTTTCACCGCTTCCTTCGTTGGCGCGCTGCTGGCCGCCGTCGTGGCGCACGCGGGGGAAACCGTGCGCGTCGGCTATTTGCCGGCCATCGGACACGCGAAATATTTCATTGCCCATGAACAGGGTTTTTTCAAAAAAGAGAACCTTGATGTCGAGCTCATCGAATTCCAGAATTCGGCCGATGGCATCAACGCGGTAATCAGCGGCAAGCTGGACACCGGTTCGTTCAGCACGCCCGCGCCCTTGCTGTTCTATTCCAAGGGGTCGGACATCAAGATCGTCGGCGGCATCATGGGGCAGGACGGCTCCGTCATCGTCAAGCCCGAGCGCGCGGGCGAAATCCGCACGATCGCCGATCTGCGCGGCAAGAAGGTCGCCACCGTGCGCCTGGCGTCGAGCGACGCCGTGCTCCGCGCGGCGCTCAGGGACGCCAATATCAACTGGCGCACCGATCTGGAGATTTTCGAGCTGAAGAATCCGCCCGCGGTCATCGAATCCGTCAAGTCCGGGCAGGTCGACGCCGGCGTCGTCTGGGGGCCGTTCGATCTGCGGGCCGAACAGCAGGGGCTGAAAGTCATCGTCCGCTCGGGCGACATCTATCCCGGCCATCCCTGCTGCCGGTTGATCGTGTCGAGCGCGCAGCTCAAAAAGCCCGAACTCGTCGAACGCTTCCTCCGCGCGCTGTTGCAAGCCGAGCGTTTTTCGCAGGATCACCGCAAGGAAACGATCGATTCGATCGCCAAGTACGTCAAGCTCGACCGCGACACGCTCGAAAAGAGTTTCTATACGCCGAACCTCGATCAAACGACCGATCCCAACGTAAAGGGCGTGGAAAAATTCTGGCTTTCGCTCGTCGCCGCGGACTTCATCGACGGCAAGCGTCCGCTCGATCTCATTTTCGCCATCGAGCCGTACCAGCGGGCGATCGAGGCGCTGGCCAGGGAAAATCCGAAAGATGCGTTCTATCAGGCGCGCCTGAGCCAGTTCAAGGAACGCAATCTGTGAGTTGCGCCGCGTATTCCTCCGGCGCGGGCGGTCTGCGCATCGACGACGTTTCTTTCGCGTACAACGAGGAACCCGTCCTGCGCCGGGTCACGCTCGATGTGCCCGAGGGGCAGTTCATCAGCCTGCTCGGGCCGAGCGGGTCGGGGAAATCGACCCTGCTGCGCCTGATTGCCGGGCTTGAGCGGCCGACGCGCGGACGCATCGCCTGGAAAGGCGTCGAAATTGCCGGTCCGGGGATCGATCGCGCCGTGGTGTTCCAGAATTATTCGCTTTTCCCGTGGTTTACGGCGCAGGCGAACGTCGCGCTGGCGGTGGCCAAGGCGCATCCCGATTTTGGCCGCGCGCGGCGTCTCGAACTGGCCCGCGATTATCTTTCGCGCGTCGGCCTCGGAAACGCCGCGGAGAAATATCCGCTGCAACTCTCCGGCGGCATGCAGCAGCGCGCGGCCATCGCCCGCGCGCTGGCGCTCGAAGCGCCCGTCCTACTGATGGACGAGCCTTTCGGCGCGCTCGACCCGGTCAACCGCGGCAAGCTCCAGGATTTGCTGATCGACGCCTGGAAAGGCAGTTCGCCGCGCCGGACGATTGTTTTCGTCACCCACGATATCGACGAGGCGCTCTATCTGGGCGACCGCGTGGCGCTCCTCGGCGCGAGCCAGGGCAAGCGCCTGCTGGCGGAAATCGACGTGCCGCTGGCGCGCCCGCGTCCGCGCGCGGCGTTTTTCGCCTCGGCGGAGTTCCGCGAGTTGCGCGAGAACATCGCCGAACGGCTCGACGCCGATGTCATTTCCGGTCTGGCCACGAATCATTAGATGGGAGTTCCCATGTCCAAGACCATTCTGCTCAAGGAAGACTCCGAAAAAATGAGTGAAGGCGAGAACCCGCCATACGCCGAAAACGATCCTTTTCCAGCCGGCGGAGCGCGCAACGCGCATGGCTTCTTCGCCTGGGAAGCGGCCGCGCTGTGGGCTTCCCTGCTCATCGCCTGGCAGGTTTCATCGTGGTTCATCGACCAGCAGGCCAATCCGCTGCTGCCCGCTCCGGCGACGGTCTGGAGGGCGCTGATCGATTCGCTCCCCGAACTCTGGAAAGGCACGGTTTCCTCGTTTTACATCCTGCTCCCCGGTTACGCGCTGGCCGTGCTTGGCGGAACGGCGCTGGGGCTGTGCGCCGGGCTGCTGCCGGGACTGGGACGCGCCTTCTTTCCCTTCGCCAAGGTGGTCTCGCCGATCCCGCCGACGGTCTATATCCCGTATGCCATCGCCGTGCTCCCGACTTTCAAGGTTTCCGCCGCCTTTGTCGTTTTCATCGGCGCTTTCTGGCCGGTCTTCCACAACGCCGCGATCGGCGCGCAATCGATCGAGGCGCGCTACCGCGACAACGCGCGCGTGCTCGGGTTCACCCGCTTCGAATCGCTGATCCGCGTCGTCTTTCCGGCGAGCCTGCCGCACATTTTCGCCGGCATGGGGGTTGGCCTCGGGTTTTCCTTCATTCTGCTGACGGTTGCCGAACTGTTCGGCGCGAACGCGGGGCTTGGCCGTTTCATCCAGTATTACGCCGATTTCGCCGACTATCCGCGGATGGTCGCGGGAATCATCTATACCGGCGCGGTCACCTGGTCCAGCATGACTCTGCTCGATAAACTGCGCCATCGCGCGCTGTTCTGGCTGCGTTGAAACGGATGACGCGCAAAGTGTTGACCGGCGTTCAAGTGTTGATCGGCGTTCTTTCCCGGCTGTGCCGCCCGCGCTTCGCGGCGGCGCTTTTCGCGTTCGCTTTTTCCGCGCCGGCGCCGGCGGCGCTGTTCGACGCCGACGCCGCCGATCTCCAGGCCGAAATCCGCGCCGCCGGGCGCGAAGGTCGGCGTCTGGCCGTTTTTTTCGAACTGCCCGGCTGTCCCGAGTGCGGGAAGATGAAACGTCTTGTTTTCCCGGATCCCGGCGTGGAAGAGCGGTTCGGGCGCGCTTACCTGACGCGGCGGATCGATCTCGCGTCCGCCGCCCCGATCGTCGACGCGGATGGGCGGCGGCGCGCGCCGGCGGAACTGGCCGAGCGTTTGCGTATTTTCGCCGCGCCGGCCTTCGTTTTTTTCGACGCCGGCGGCCTTCCGGAATACCGTCATGTGGGCAGTCTGACGCGCCCGGCGGATTTCGCGCTGCTCGGGCGCTTCGTCGCGGAGGCCATTTACGAAAATCGGCCGTTTTCCGATTACCTTCATGACAACTCGCCTTCGGGAAAGATGAAGAACGCGATTTCACCGCGGGAAGCAGGGGAAAAGCACGGAAAACACCCAGGGGAACCTCGATGAGAACATCGGGGAAGACCGGATTGCCTTGCTCCGCGTTCCTCATGCCTTGCGGCGACGGACGTTTTTCGCCGTGTCCGCCGCGCATCTGCATCTTTTTCCATCAAACGCTGAAATGACACGATTATGAGCTCGAACAAACTGATCTCACTCAAGGAGGCCGTCTCGCGTTTTACCGCCGACGGCATCCAGTATGCCAGCGGCGCCGCCTTGCCCGTCGGCTCGGACGCCATCGCTTTCGGGCGCGAACTGCTGCGCCAGAACCGTCGGCGGCTGCACGCGCTGTTTCACTGCAATTCCCAGCAACTCAACCTGCTGGCCGCGGCCGGCGCGGTGGACCGGGCCGAATGCGGTTTCTCCGGCCTGGAGGTCTTCGGTTTCGCCAACGGTCTGCGGCGCGCCGTCGAGAGCGGCCGCCTCGTCCTGGAAGACTATTCGAATCTTTCGATGGCGCTGCGTTATCTCGGCGGGGCGCTGAACTGGCCGTTCGTTCCCACGACCGTCAATGTCGGCTCGGATATCGCCTGGCGCAGCGCCTTCGCGCCCGACTCGCATCCGGCGGACGGGAAGATTCCGGCCATCGCCGATCCGTTCACCGGGCGGCAGCTCGGCGCGCTTTCGCCGCTCAAGCCCGATCTGGCGGCGATTCACGTCACGCTCTCCGATCCCGAGGGCAACGCCATCATGATCGGCACCGAATGGAGCCGCTTCGAATTGTCGCGCGCGGCGAAAGAAGTCGTGCTGCTCGCCGACCACATCGTCGATAGCGATTGCGTTCGCCAGTTTCCGAACCTCGTGCGCATTCCCGGAGTCATCGTCGGCGCCGTCGTCTGGCAGCCTTTCGCCGCCTGGCCGCAAGGCTCGCCGGGGGCTTACGACATCGACGAAAAGCATATGCGCCTGATGAACGAATGGCTGGCTTCCGAGGAAGGCACGGCGCGCTATATCGACGAGTTCGTGAACGGCGTCGATAGCCTCGACGACTATCTCGACCGCATCGGCGGCGAGGTCGTCGACCAGTTGCAAAAGAGTTCGTCGAGTTTCCTGCTCGACCCCTACCGGAAATGGATCAAACCGCGCGAGGAAATCGAATCGCTGCTCGCGCAAAACGTTTCGCAAGGAGAAGCGCGATGAGCACGGATCTTCCTTATACGCGGCAGGAAATGATGGCCATCGCCACCGGCCGGGAGGTGCGCGACGGCGAACTGGCGATTTTCGGCGTCGGCCTGTCCATGCTGGCGGGCTATTTCGCGCAGGCCCGCCACGCGCCCAATGTCCGCTCGATCACCGAAGGCGGCGTTTTCGGCGCGACGCCGGTCGGCGGCCTGCCCTGGGGAATCGAATGCAACCGCATCTCTTCCAACGCCGTGAGCTTCACCAACGCCATCGACGCGCTCGGTTTCCTGGTCGCTTCCGGACGCTGCGATGTCGGCGTGATCGGCGCCGCGCAAGTCGACAAGTTCGGCAACGTCAATACGACCGGCATCTGGGGGCGTGAAATCGGCGAGCATTACGCCCCGCCAAAGACCCGCCTGACCGGCGCGGGCGGCGCCAACGACATCGCCAGCGGCGCGCGGCGTTTCATCATCATGGCCACGCACGAGAAAAAACGCTTCGTCGAGAAGGTCGAATACATCTCTTCGCCGGGCTACCTCGATGGCGGGGAAGCGCGCCAGCGTTACGGCTTCATCGGCGGCGGCCCCTCGGCCATCGTCACCACGCTCGGTATTCTGCGTCCGCATCCGCGGACGAAAGAGTTCGAACTGACCGCCTGGTTTCCTTTTTCCAGCGTCGAGGAAATCCGCGCGAGCACCGGCTGGGAGCTGAAAGTCTCGAAAGACGCGGCGCCGGCGCCCGAACCGAGCGAAGCGGAACTCTCCGCCCTGCGCCAGGTAGACCAGACCGGCATGCTGCGCAAGAAATGACCCGTCCGACGATTTGACCACAGCCCGAGGGAAAACATCATGGCATCGAATGCACAAGAAGCGCCCGCTACGCAAGAACCGCTCATTCTGAAAAAACAGGAAAACGGCGTCGTTCATCTGACGCTCAACCGTCCGCGCGCGCGCAACGCGCTCTCGCAGGCGATGATCGATACCCTGCACGCCGAATTCGACGCCGTCGCGGCGGACCGGAGCGCCTTCGTCGTCGTCCTTGGCGGCGCGGGCCCGGCCTTCTGCTCGGGACACGATCTCAAGGAAATGCGCGCCACCGACTTCGAGTCCGCGTATGCCGAAAAGCTTTTCGACGCCTGCGGCAAACTGATGCAGCGCATCGTCTCGCTGCCGCAGCCGGTCATCGCGCGGGTGCACGGCATCGCCACCGCCGCCGGCGCGCAGCTCGTCGCCACCTGCGACCTGGCCATCGCCGCGGAGACCACCCGCTTCGCCACGCCGGGCGTCAACATCGGATTCTTCTGTTCCACGCCGATGGTCGCGCTGTCGCGCAACGTCAGTCACAAACACGCCATGCAGATGCTGCTCACCGGCGATTTCATCGACGCGCCGACCGCGCTGCGTTTCGGCCTGGTCAACGAAATCGTGCCCGAAGCGGAACTCGACACCGCCGTCGCCGCGCTGGCGGCGAAAATCGCCTCCAAATCGCGCCATACGCTGGCGATCGGCAAGGAAGCCTTCTATCGCCAGGCGGAACTCCCGTCGCTGGCCGATGCCTACGCTTACGCGCAAGGCGTGATGGTGAGCAATCTCCAGTCGCTCGACGCGCGGGAAGGGATTTCCGCCTTTATCGACAAACGTCCTCCCATCTGGTGTAATTCCTGATCCGCGCCTTTTCGGGGCGCGATTTTCACCGAAAGGCCACGGCCGGGAAAAGAGGATTTTTCCCGGTCATGGGGGAACTTTTCATGAGCGACATCCTGACTTTGCGGCGTCTCTTGCGCCGCGCGCATGTGCTGGCCGTCGTCGGGCTTTCCGGCGACTGGTACCGGCCCAGCTTTTTCGCGGCGAAATACATGCAGGAGCACGGCTACCGGATCGTTCCGGTCAATCCGAAATATCCCGAGATCCTGGGCGAGAAATGCTATCCCGATCTTCGCTCGATTCCTTTCCCGGTCGATCTCGTCGACGTTTTCCGCAAACCCGGGGACTGTGTGCCGATCGCGCGCGACGCCGTCGCCATCGGCGCGAAAACGCTCTGGCTACAGATCGGCGTCATCAACGAGGAAGCCAGGAAAATCGCCGAGGACGGTGGGCTGGAAGTGGTCATGGACCGTTGCGTCAAGATCGAATACGCCCGCCTGTTCGGCGGTCTCAACTGGATGGGCGTCAATACCGGCGTCATCTCGTCGCGCCGGCAGACCGTGTTTTGAAGGGGAAGACCGTGGCCGACCGCAAATATGGATTCGAAACCCTGAGCCTTCATGCCGGACAGATTCCCGATGCCGCGACGGGCAGCCGCGCCGTGCCGATCTATCAGACCACCTCATACGTCTTCGATTCGCCCGATCATGCCGCCAGCCTGTTCAACCTCCAGACTTTCGGCAACGTCTATTCACGCCTCTCCAATCCGACGGTCGCCGTGCTCGAAGAGCGGATCGCCGCGCTGGAGGGCGGACGCGCCGCCGTCGCCGCGTCGAGCGGACTCGCGGCCCAGATGCTGGCCCTGCTCAACATCGTCGAGGCCGGCGACGAAATCGTCGCGGCGCGCACGCTTTACGGCGGCACCTACTCTCAACTCGACGTCAATTTCCGCAAGCTCGGCATCGAGACCCACTTCGTCGATTCCGACGACCCGGAAAATTTCGCCCGCGCGATCACGCCGAAAACCAAGGTCCTGTACGCCGAAACCCTGGGCAATCCGTCGCTCAACGTGCTCGATCTCGAACGCGTCGCGAAAATCGCCAACGACGCCGGTCTGCCCCTTTTCGTCGACAACACGTTCGCCTCTCCCTGGCTCTGCCGCCCATTCGAATGGGGAGCGGCGGTGGTGCTGCATTCGGCGACGAAATTCATCGGCGGACATGGCACGACGATGGGCGGCCTCGTCGTCGAATCCGGAAAATTTCCCTGGGACAACGGAAACTTTCCCGGCATGACCGATCCGTCGATCGGCTATCACGACGTCCGTTTTTATGAAACTTTCGGAAATTTCGGCTTCACCGCGAAATGCCGCATGGAAATGCTGCGCACCTTCGGGCCGACGCTCTCGCCGTTCAATGCCTTCCTGCTTCTCCAGGGCGTGGAAACGCTCTCGCTGCGAATGGAACGTCATTGCGCGAACGCGCTCGCGGTCGCCCGTTTCCTCGAAACGCACGCCAAAGTCGCGTGGGTCAATTATCCCGCGCTGCCGTCAAGCAAATATCATACGCTGGCGCAAAAATATCTTCCGCGCGGCGGCGGCGCGGTGCTTTCCTTCGGCATCGAGGGCGGCGCGGAGGCCGGGCGGAAATTCATCGACAGCGTCGAATTCCTGTCGCATCTCGCCAATATCGGCGACGCGAAAACGCTGGTCATTCATCCGGCTTCGACGACCCACCGCCAGATGAGCGAGGAACAACAGATCGCCGCCGGTGTTCCGCCCGACCTGATCCGTCTCTCGATCGGCCTGGAAAGCATCGACGACATCCTTTGGGATATCGACCGCGCCTTGTCGGCAGCGTGAACAACGCCGGATCGCTTGCGGCGCATGAAACGGCGGCTGGAAGCCTTAGCACCGGAATGAATAAGTTCAGCATGAGAAATTCGTTCGGTTTTCGCGGACGGATCGATAGAATGGCCTCGGGCCATTGGTACTCGCAGTCAGTAATTTTGTATGCATGAATATGCCAAATACGCAAACAACTCCGGATTGCGTCATTGCGAGGCCCGCGGGGCCGTGGCAATCCATTCGGCCGTCTGGATTGCCACGGCCCTGCGGGCCTCGCAATGACGACGATTCGATCATGGTGTTTCTAAATTACTGACGGCTGAGTAATGAATTGGCAATGAACCTCTGTCTCGCAAACCATCGGAACACATCGCAGGAGAGATAATCATGTCGACATCGGCGGCAAAAGTCATCAAGCTTCCCGAAACGCGCACCAACGAGAGTCTGGACGACCTCCTCCTCCGGGCGGAGAATCTCGCGCGGGAGCGCGGCGTCGCCTACCGCGGCGAGCTTGCCCCGGAGGAAGCCTGGCGTCTCGTCCAGGAATATCCGGGAGCGAAACTGGTCGATATACGCACCACGGAAGAATTGACCTTGATCGGGCGCGTACCCGGCGCCATTGAAATCCAGTGGCGGCTGTTCAGCGACTGGGAACTGAATCCGCGTTTTCTCAGGGACATCAAAAAGACCTTCCTGCCGACCGACACGATCCTGCTGCTATGCCGTTCCGGCGTCCGTTCGCGCGAGGCGGCCGAATTGCTGGCGGGCGAAGGGTTCCGCAACTGCTTCAACATTCTCGAAGGCTTCGAAGGCGACAAGAACGAAGCGGGACAGCGCGTCATCGCCGGATGGAAAGTGCGCGGCCTGCCCTGGTCGCAATGACCGGGCCTGACCGGCCGGCGCGTCGTTCAACGGTGGATGGCGGCTCATGTCGATCGACTGGTTGAATTTTTCGCCGACGGCATCGCTGATCGGCGGGCTGTTGATCGGCATCGCGTGTACCCTGCTCCTGCTCGGGATCGGCCGGTTTGCCGGGATCAGCGGCATCGTCGGCGGATTGCTCGATTCAGACCGCGGTGATTCCGGCTGGAAAGCCGCCTTCGTCGCCGGACTGGTGATCGCGCCGAGCCTGCTCAAACCCTTCTCGGTGGTCGAATTGCCCGATTTCCGGGAGACCGGCGGCAACGCGGGATCGTTGCTCGATTTCATCCTTGGCGGCTTCATGGCGGGTATCGGAGCGCGCCTCGCCAAAGGCTGCACCAGCGGACACGGCATTTGCGGACTGGGACGGTTTTCCAGGCGCTCCGTGGTCGCGGTCGTCCTGTTCATGAGCACCGCCGTGGCCGTGACGTACATTTACCGCCATCTGGCGTGAGCGTCATGAGCATCGCCAGACCGGTGATCGCTTTACTGTCCGGGCTGCTGTTCGGCGCCGGCCTGTTCATCTCGGGCATGAGCAACCCGGCCAAGGTTCGGGGCTTCCTCGACGTTTTCGGCGCGTGGGACCCCTCGCTCGGACTGGTCATGGCCAGCGCCCTCGGCGTGGTCATCGTCGAATTCAACGGCGCGCGCGCCATCGACCGCTCTTTCGTCGGAGATCCCTTGCGCTGGCCCGAAGCGGAACCGGTCGACTTCCCGCTCGTCGCCGGCAGCGTCCTGTTCGGCATCGGCTGGGGACTGGCCGGACTTTGCCCCGGCGCCTCGCTGGTCGGCCTGGGCCTGGGCCAATTGCCCGCCGCCGTCTTTGTCGCCAGCCTGCTTTTCGGTATCGCGCTCGTCGACCGGTTTTGGCGCAAGCACTGATCCGCTGAACACG
>JAISNE010000371.1 GCA_031276375.1 Accumulibacter sp. | reverse complement strand
TGGCACACCAGGCCCAGTTTCACCCCGGCGTTTTTCGCCGCGGCCAGCATGTCGTCGCAATCTTGCAAGGAGGACGCCAGCGGTTTTTCCACGAGGACGTGCGCGCCCGCCGCCGCCGCCGCGACGGCGGCATCCCGGTGCGCCGGATGCGGCGTGCACACGATCACCGCCTCCACGCCGCCCTCGGCGATCATCTCGCCGATATCGCAAAACCCCTTGACGCCATAACGCTCCGCGTACCGGCTGGCCTTGTCCGGACTGCGGCTGCAAACCGCCGTAAACAGCGCCTCGGGAGCGTTCTTCAGCGCCGTCGCGTGCAAATCGCTGACTTTGCCGCAGCCGATGATGCCGACCTTTATTTTTTCCATGATTCACCCTTCCTTTCAAAGCGCCCTGTCCGGGCCGCTGGAATTTCACTGAATTTTTTCGACGCCAGGCGGCTCGAACCACGCCAGACTTCCCGCGGCGCGCCCGGCCTGGATATTTCATGCCAAGTTGCAGCCAAACCACCGTGATACGCAAAAAAATGACCGGAATCCCGATACGTCAGACTTGTGTATCAACGGCCTATTGAGCGCAACTTGGCATCACAAGGAGACCGGCGGGTCCTTGGGAGGCCTCCGCCGACACCGGAGTATACCGCCGGCGGGGATGGAAAGCGGACAGGGCCATCGCCTTCGGCCAATATCGTAAACAGCGCAAAAAATCGTTCACATTCAGGCTCTTATGTCATGCCATTGCAAACCCCGCAAAAATCGGGGCTACTCTCGATTTTTGCCAGGAGACGGACAGGCCCCCGAACGCGCCAGAGGCCGGTTTCGCGTCATGCCCCGGACGTTCAACTCCTCGATTCCAATGGCGTGAAATCTCCGGGTAATGTCCGTCGTCAGCTCGCGCGAGGCGTCACCGCGCAGGTTGCTGTTCGGTTTCAACCATCTTGGCAGATTCGATGTGCTTCAAATTACCTGCATTTTCCGCCATGCGTTCCATGATTTCCCGCACGCCGAAAGTCACCCTGGCCGGAATTCGGGCGGATGGATAGAAGGACGCAACAATATCCAATGCGGAGTCCGCATCCTTGATCCCCGCGACGTCGGCAAGAAACTCGATGTCGGAAAGATCGTGCGCGTCTCCTTCCAGGCGCATGGCCATGCACTTCATGGCAAAAAGGTATTCCACGGAAGGCGTGTAAATGCGGACGCCTCCCTTTTCATCGGTAGCGTCGGAAAACAGCCGCATGGCTTCATTGGACGCGACGAAGCCTTTGACGCCATCGTTCAACCACGATTCTGGCCAATCGTTTTCTTCCGCAATCTCGGCGATCAGCTCTCTGACAAGAGGAAGATTGTCTTTGACGACGACGTCCACATCGCGGGTGGCGCGTTCCAGATCGAAGGCCAAAATCAGTGCCGCGCCGCCATAGACGGAAATGTCGACCACGACGCCGGCCTCCTTGGCTTTCCGATCCAGTTGTTCCAGGCCGCGCAGAATGTCCGCTTTTTGCAGGATGCTCATGGCTTCAACCGAAAGCCGGCTTGTTGCGGCGGGGACGATAGAGGGGATCGCGGCTCACGAAAATCATCCTGCGCCGGAAGGCGACGGGGCTTTCACACAAGAGCGTGGCCTTCAGATATTCCAGGCCGCAAGGGAACCAGGCGCGATGCAGGAAGCGCGCGGGCCGATTCGTCCAGTCTGGAACCGGCAGATGGTAACGGCGCGCCAAGTGTTCGGCGGAAGCGGCAAGATAAGCGTCATGCTTTTCATCGTCGCTCAAGGGCGGCTCGGCTTCCAGCATGGCCGCACGTTCGGCGGCATCTTGCTCGATGTAGAATTCATCGCAGAATTCCCGCAGAAAAGCATCGAAACGGCCGAATCTCCGCTCGCATTCGATGACTTGCGCCAAGGTGCGCGGGCGACGCCCCTTGAGGCCAGGCACGAGATGCCGCTGCATCTCCACGGCAAGGTTCACAGTAAACATCTCCACAAAACCGCAAAACGATTTCAATATACCATAAGGAAGATGTCGCCAAATAATACCAAGTTGCGCTCAACAGGCCGTTTATACTCAAGTCCGACGTGTCGGGATTTCGGTCATTTTTGGCGTATCACGATGGTTTGACGGCAACTTGGCATGAATAGGTGTCGCGTCCCGGACGATTCGATCCAAAATTCTCGCTGGGCGCTGTTTGGCCGCGTTGGGATGAAAAACGGGGAAAGACCCCTCAGCCTTTCCCCGTTCCCGATCCTCCCCGGACCCTTCTTGATGTTCGTCGGTGATCTTCCTATCCCTCCAAGTCCCTTAGCCGCGCCGCGAGCAACTGTTCCAGCGTTTCCAGCGCCTTGGTGAATCCGGCAATGCCTTCGGCCAGTTTTTCCGAGGCCATGCGATCGGCCGCGTGCATGCGGGCGAACGTTGCCTCATCCAGGGTGATCTTGTCAACTGCCGCCGTCATGGCTTGCGCCGCGTCGAGTTTGCGCGGCAGCGCGCCTTCCAGGTTCCGCAGTTCGGCGAGCAGCGACGGCGCGATGGTCAGCAGGTCGCAGCCCGCCAGTTCGGTGATTTCCCCGATGTTGCGGAAGCTGGCTCCCATGACCTCGGTGCGGTAGCCGAATTTCTTGTAGTAGGTGAAAATCCGGGTCACCGACAACACGCCCGGATCCTCGTTGGCCGGGTAGGAATCGCGGCCGCTGTCCTTTTTGTGCCAGTCGAGGATGCGCCCGACGAACGGCGAAATCAGCGTCACCCCCGCCTCGGCGCAGGCAATGGCCTGATGCAGGCCGAAGAGCAGCGTCAGGTTGCAATGGATGCCTTCCTTCTCCAGCGTTTCGGCGGCCCGGATGCCTTCCCAGGTGGCGGCGATCTTGATCAGGATGCGCTCGCGCGATACGCCAAGGGTCTCGTAGCGGGCGATCAGCTCGCGCCCCTTGGCGACGGTCGCTTGCGTGTCGTAAGAGAGACGCGCATCGACCTCGGTGGATACGCGGCCCGGAATGATCTCCAGGATTTTCTGGCCGAAGGACACGGCCAGGCGGTCGAAGGCCAGCGAGACGACCTTGGCCGCCGGCGCCGCCGCGCCGCTGTCGGCGCGCGCCTGTTTCAGCGTGGCGTCGACGATGCCCTGGTACCGGGGCATCTGGGCCGCCGCGGTAATCAATGACGGGTTGGTCGTCGCGTCGCGCGGCTTGAAGGTTTCGATTGCCTGGATGTCGCCGGTGTCGGCGAC
>JAISNE010000324.1 GCA_031276375.1 Accumulibacter sp. | reverse complement strand
TCATGCCCAAACGCACTGACCTGAAAAGCATCCTCATCATCGGCGCCGGCCCCATCGTGATCGGGCAGGCGTGCGAGTTCGACTATTCCGGCGCGCAGGCGTGCAAGGCGCTGCGCTCGGAAGGGTACAAGGTGATCCTGGTCAATTCCAATCCGGCGACGATCATGACCGACCCGGAAATGGCCGACGTCACCTACATCGAGCCGATTACCTGGCAGGTGATCGAGAAGATCGTCGAGAAGGAGCGTCCCGACGCGATCCTGCCGACGATGGGCGGGCAGACGGCGTTGAACTGCGCGCTCGATCTGGCGCGCCACGGCGTGCTGGAAAAATTCGGCGTCGAACTGATCGGCGCTTCCAGGGAGGCCATCGACAAGGCCGAGGACCGCGAGAAGTTCAAGGCGGCGATGACCCGCATCGGCCTGGGTTCGGCGCGTTCGGGCATCGCGCACGGCATGGAGGAAGCCTTGCAGGTGCAGGGCGGCATCGGTTTTCCCGTCATCATCCGGCCTTCCTTCACCCTGGGCGGCACCGGTGGCGGCGTCGCCTACAACCACGAGGAATTCCAGGACATCTGCAAGCGCGGCCTGGAAGCCAGCCCGACCAGCGAACTCCTGATCGAGGAATCCTTGATCGGCTGGAAGGAATTCGAGATGGAGGTGGTGCGCGACAAAAAGGACAACTGCATCATCGTTTGTTCCATCGAAAACCTCGACCCGATGGGCGTGCATACCGGCGACTCGATCACCGTCGCCCCGGCGCAGACCTTGACCGACAAGGAATACCAGCTCATGCGCGACGCCTCGAACGCGGTGCTGCGCGAGATCGGCGTCGACACCGGCGGCTCCAACGTGCAGTTCGCCATCAACCCCGCCGATGGGCGGATGATCGTCATCGAGATGAATCCGCGCGTTTCGCGCTCGTCGGCGCTGGCCTCGAAGGCGACCGGCTTTCCGATCGCCAAGATTGCCGCCAAGCTCGCCGTCGGCTACACGCTCGACGAGTTGGCCAACGAAATCACCGGCGGCAGGACGCCGGCCTCGTTCGAGCCGTCGATCGACTACGTGGTGACCAAGGTGCCGCGCTTCGCCTTCGAGAAATTCCCGACGGCCAATTCGCGGCTGACCACGCAAATGAAGTCGGTCGGCGAGGTGATGGCGATTGGCCGCACGTTCCAGGAATCGTTCCAGAAAGCCTTGCGCGGCCTGGAAGTCGGCGTCGACGGCATGAACCAGCGCACCATCGACCGCGAGGAACTCGAAAAAGAACTGGGCGAACCCGGTCCGGAACGCATCTGGTACGTCGGCGACGCCTTCGAGAACGGTTTCACGCTCGACGAGGTGTATCAGTTGACGCGCATCGATCCGTGGTTCCTGGCGCAGATCGAGGACATCGTCAGGATCGAGATGCGGCTCGACGACATGCGCCTGAACGACATCAACGCGCCGACGCTGCGCGGACTGAAGCGCAAGGGCTTTTCCGACCGGCGCCTGGCGAAACTGCTGCGCGCCGCCGAGGCCGAGGTGCGCGCCCGCCGGCACCTGCTCGGCATCCGTCCCGTTTACAAGCGCGTCGATACCTGCGCCGCCGAGTTCGCCACCGGCACCGCCTACATGTATTCGACTTACGAGGAGGAATGCGAGGCGCGGCCTTCCGGGCGGAAAAAGATCATGGTGCTCGGCGGCGGCCCGAACCGCATCGGCCAGGGCATCGAGTTCGACTACTGCTGCGTGCACGCCGCGCTGGCGATGCGCGAGGACGGTTACGAAACGATCATGGTCAACTGCAACCCGGAGACCGTTTCCACCGACTACGACACCTCCGACCGCCTCTATTTCGAGCCGCTCACCCTCGAAGACGTGCTGGAAATCGTCGCCGTGGAAAAACCCGAGGGAGTGATCGTCCAGTTCGGCGGCCAGACCCCGCTCAAGCTGGCGCGCGACCTGGAAGCCAACGGCGTGCCGATCATCGGCACCAGTCCGGACATGATCGACGCCGCCGAGGACCGCGAACGCTTCCAGCAACTGCTCAACGCGCTGGGCCTGAAACAGCCGTCCAACCGCACGGCGCGCACCGAGGAAGAAGCCTTGCGCCTGGCCGGGGAGATCGGCTATCCGCTGGTCGTGCGGCCATCCTACGTGCTCGGCGGGCGGGCGATGGAAATCGTGCACGAGCCGCGCGACCTCGAACGCTACATGCGCGAGGCGGTGAAAGTCTCGAACGACTCGCCGGTGCTGCTCGACCGTTTCCTCAACAACGCGTGCGAAGTCGACGTCGACGCCCTGTCCGACGGCGAGGAAGTCATCATCGGCGGCGTCATGGAGCACATCGAACAGGCCGGCGTGCATTCCGGCGACTCCGCCTGCTCGCTGCCGCCTTACTCGCTCTCGCGCGAGATCCAGGACGAACTGCGCCGGCAGACCCGGCTGATGGCCAGGGGACTCGAAGTCGTGGGCCTGATGAACGTGCAGTTCGCCATCCAGAACGACGTGGTCTACGTGCTGGAAGTCAATCCGCGCGCCTCGCGCACCGTGCCCTTCGTCTCCAAGGCCACCGGCCTGCCGCTGGCCAAGATCGCGGCGCGCTGCATGGCCGGGCGTTCGCTGGTGAGCCAGGGCGTGACGCGCGAAATCGTGCCGCCGTATTTCTCGGTCAAGGAAGCCGTTTTCCCGTTCAACAAATTCCCCGGCATCGACACCATCCTGGGGCCGGAAATGAAGTCGACCGGTGAAGTGATGGGCGTCGGCATGAGCTTCGAGGAAGCCTTCGTGAAAAGCCAGGCAGCCACCGGCATCCGGCTGCCGGCCAGGGGAAAGGTCTTCCTCAGCGTCAAGGATTCCGACAAGGACAAGGTCGCGGCAATCGCGCGCGACTTGCGCGACGCCGGTTTCGCGCTGCTGGCGACGCGCGGAACGGCGGCGATCATCGCCGCGGCGGAAATTCCCGTGGCCGTGGTCAACAAAGTCACCGAAGGCCGCCCGCACGTCGTGGACATGATCAAGAACAACGAAATCGCCCTGATCGTCAACACCGTCGATGAAAAGCGCAAGGCGATCAACGACTCGCGCTCGATCCGCACCTCGGCGCTGGCCGCGCGGGTGACCATCTACACCACCATCTGGGGCGCCGAGGCGGCGGCGGTGGGCATCAAGAGCCGGGGGGAACTGGTGGTTTACTCCTTGCAGGCGCTGCACGCGCGGATCGGATGACGGAAGACGGTCCCGTCACCGGATGAAAAAGAGCCTGATGCCGGGTGACGGATCGACTTGACCGGTTGCGCGACAAGCCTCGCCCTTCATGGCGGGGAAGGATAGCGCGACGACAAGGGTGGCTCGATGCCGCTCTTGTCGTTTAATCAGGGCAATCGCATTTAGGGAAAGGCTGAAAGGGATCAGGGATCAGGGATCAGGGATCAGGGATCAGGGATCAGGGATCAGGGATCAGGGATCAGGGATCAGGGATCAGGGATCAGTAAAAGCGTCCGTCGCTTTGCTCCGCAAGGAACAGCCCCCTCTCCCGGCGCT
>JAISNE010000278.1 GCA_031276375.1 Accumulibacter sp. | reverse complement strand
ACGCTGTTCGACGCCGCCTACACCTACAACCTGGGCCTGACGGCGGGATCGCTGATCCTCGACGGACGCACGGGATACATGGCCGCCGTGACCGATCTCGATCGCGGCGGCGCGCCGCGAGCCATCCCGTTGACCGGGCTGCTCAACGTCGAGCGCCGGCACGGGAAGGACGAATTCGTGATCGAGAAAGCACTGGTCAGAATGGATTCGCTCGCCATGCGCTATATGCTTTCGCGCCGCGCCGCGTGGGCCGCCGACGACCTGTTCTGTTCGCCCGGCCCGCGCCAGTTGTGGGGCCACGCCGCGCGCCAGATGCCGATCAGCGTCGCCCTCGATTCGGGGGCGAAATCGCTGGAGTTCAGGATCGGCGGCCCGGCGGACGAGTGAAACGGGAGCGCGCTGAACGCGAGCCGCCCGTCTGCCGATGATTTCCCCGGAAAGTCCGGACATGGGCGGAAATGATCGCAGAATATCCTGTGCCAGGAACAGCGGCCAGCTACGTATCGGAATCTGATCACACGAAACCCAACACCCCGGCTTTGCCGGGGGATGGTCGTTCGGAAACGCTCCAGCCCCTTTCCCGGATAAAGGGCTGGGGGAAAGCCTGCCATGAATGAGCGGAATTACAGTCCGTCGTCCTCGCGGATTTTTCGCGTTTCGAGCGGCGCGCTGGGCGGCTGGTCGCCGCGCAGTTGGAAAAAGATGCCGGCGGCAAGGGTCGTCATCAGGCCGACGCACAGATAGGTCTTGTGGAAAGCCGAGAGGATCGTGGCCCGCTCCGGCATTTCTTGCAGGTCTACGAACGCTCCGAGCACGGCGGCGGCCGAGGCCACGCCGAGGCTGATCGATAGTTGCATGACGACCGAGAGCAAGCTGTTGCCGCTGGCGGCCGTTTGGTGGTCGAGATCGATCAGCGTCAGCGCGTTCATGGCGGTGAATTGCAGCGAGTTGATGCTGCCGAACAGCGCGAGGTAGGCGTAAAGCGGGAAGCGCGGCGGATCGTCCGGGATCAGGGCGAATCCGGCGATCATCACACCGAGCAGCAGCGTGTTGGCCACCAGCACCCGGCGAAAACCGAAGCGTTCGAGCAGGCGGGTGGCGAGCGGTTTGGCGGCGATGCTGGCGACCGCCATCGGAATCATCGACATGCCGGCTTCCGACGGCGAGAAACCGAGCGCGACTTGCAGCAGCAGGGGCGTCAGGAACGGCATGGCGCCGGTGCCCAGACGGGCGAACAGGTTGCCGGCGATGCCGACGACGAAGGTATGGATGGTGAATAGCCGGCGGCTGAAGAGCGGCGCCGCGCTGTGCCTGGCATGCAGGTAATAGGCGGTCAGACTGGCCAGTCCGGCGGCCAGCAGGAGCAGATTGCCGGGAGGCGACAGGCCGAGTTCGCCCATGCCTTCGAAGGCCAGGGAAACAAGGGTTGTCGCCACGGCGAACAAAACGAAACCCATCCAGTCGAGGCCGCTGGCGTCCGGGCCGTGCAGATCGGGCAGGAAACGCAACGAGGCCAGACAACCGGCCAGGCCCACCGGGATGTTGATCAGGAAGATCCAGTGCCAGGAGGCGTATTGCACCAGCCAGCCGCCCAGCGTCGGGCCGAGCAACGGGCCGAGCAGGCCGGGGATGGTGACGAAGCTGAGCACGCGCACCAGTTCCGAGCGCGGGAAGGAGCGCAGCACGGTCAGCCGCCCGACCGGCATCATCAGCGCGCCGCCGACACCCTGGACGATGCGCGAGGCGACCAGCCAGCCCAATGTCGGGGACAGGGCGCAGAGCAGCGAACCGAGCGTGAACAGGGCAATGGCGGTGACGAATACCCGCCGCGAACCGAAGCGGTCGGCCAGCCATCCCGAGGCGGGAATGAACAGGGCCATGCTCAGCATGTAGGCGATGACCGTCGATTGCATGCGCAGCGGGCTTTCGTTCAGCGAGCGCGCCATGACCGGCAGCGCCGTGTTGAGGATGCTGCCGTCCAGCGTTTGCATGAACAGCGCCGCGGCGACGATCCACGGGATGTAGCGGGTATCGCTGGCGGCGAATGCGGATGAGTGTTTCATCGTAAACCAACTCCAGTTTGCAACCCCGCCCTTCCGGGCGGAGCGAAGGTTGATACCAAGTTGCCTCATTATGTCGTTAATATCCAGGCTCGATGAGTCAGTGATTTGAGTTTGCCCGGAAGTTTTTCCAAAGCGTATCATCCATCCGCTGCGGCATTGATGACGGCTTGCCGCGATTTAAACCAAGTTGCAGTCAAACCATCGTGATACGCCAAAAATGACCGAAATCCCGACGCGTCAAATTTGAGTATAAACGGCCTGTTGAGCGCAACCTGGTATTAAACAGGCGGTTGCTCAGGTGCTTTTCCCGTATTTTGTCCCAGATCTGTTCTTGTGGGTTAAGCCCTGGACAGCAGGGCGGCAAGAAACCGAGTTCGATATTTTCGGGAAGAGACAGTTGGGCGGCTTAGCGCCATCCAGCCGGATCCATTAACATCTGGATAGGCTCGTCGGTTTGCCTTTGTCCCTCTTCTTCCAGGAACAAGGAAATCGTTCGCGCATTGGCCCAAGGCTGGATAAAGCGACCGTACGGTCCCGCGAGCAGACCGCGCCAAAAATATAGGCCTACTCCCGGATCGTCTGGGTTCCGACGATCGGTCGTACACGCGCTTTCGCCCAACAAGCTCTCGGATCGCCGATCCGTCTTGCGAAGCCCCCTTTTTGAAGTCCTCCAGGACTTCCGGGACTGGCTTGCGATGACGACGGCGCGGATGCTTTCGCCATCCGTGCCGATGGAGCATCCGGTATACCGTCGTCTTATGGATCGAGCGCCCGACACGCTTTTCCAAGGCCGCCTTGAGCTCATTGACCACGAGGATATCTCCCTTCTCCCCCAACCGTTCAAAGCCCGCCAAAAATGCCCGTTCCTCTTCCACACTCATCAATTCCCGGCGTCGTCCGCCTCGCCGCACTTCCTCCAACGCGCTCACGCCATGCCGGATGAAATCCCTTTGCGTCATTCTCACCGTATCCACGTTCCAGCCTATGATCTTCGCTATGGCGGGACCATTCAA
>JAISNE010000255.1 GCA_031276375.1 Accumulibacter sp. | reverse complement strand
TGGCGGAACAATACGTTTGTCAGCAACTGCTTGCGGACTGCGCCCTCAAACCCTCGTACTGGTCGGCGGAACGCTCGGACGGAGAAGTGGACTTTCTCTTTGAAAAAAACGGACGCGTCATCCCCGTGGAAGTCAAGGCGGAAGAAAACCTGAGAAGCAAAAGTCTCGCCGCCTTTTCAAAAACCCACGCCATTCCCCGCGCCATCCGGCTTTCGCTGGCCGATTACCGTGTGGAAAACTGGATGACGAACCTGCCGCTGTACGCGGTGGGCGGATTGGGAGACATGGAAGGCTTGGCTTGAAAATGTACCTGGTCGGTGTTGCCTTGCATTCTTATGCAAACGAAGTTCCATCTTCTCCTCCTTTCCTTGCTTTCAACGAATCTACCACTTCCCGTAACACCTCACGCGCAAAAAACAGCGGCCAGCGAGAATTTGGGATCGAATCGTCCGGGATGCGACAAAAAACCGGTAGCATCCGATGCGTGCCGGTTGATGGTCAGGCGGGTCTTGACAGTCACGGCTCGATCGCCACGTAGTCCACGCTCACCACCTCCACCTCCCGCCAGCCGGACGGGCTCTGGAAACGCACCTCGTCGCCCTGGCGCGCCTGGAGCAGCGCGCGGGCCAGCGGCGAAATCCAGCTGATCCGCCCGCGCGCGAAATCGGTTTCGTCGATCCCGACGATCTGGTACGTCCGTTCCTCGCCCTGTTCATCGCAAAGCGTCACCGTCGCGCCAAAAAACACCTGATCGCGGTTTTCCCGGCGCGCCGCCGGGTCGACGACCTCGGCCAGATCCAGGCGTTTGGTCAGGAAACGGATGCGCCGGTCGATCTCGCGCAGGCGCTTCTTGCCGTAGAGATAATCCCCATTCTCCGAACGGTCGCCGTTCGACGCCGCCCACTGCGCGACTTCGACGACGCGCGGACGCTCGACGCGCAGCAATCGGTCGATCTCGTCCACGAGGCGCGCGCGGCCGACCGGCGTGATGTAGTTGCGGGCGCCCTGGGGCAGACTCGGCGAAACATCGGCGGCGCCGCCGTCATCGTCATCGTCGGTTTCCCGAGTGAATGCCTTGTTCATGATATTCGTATGAAACGCGGAAAGGTGGAGTGGTGGAATGATGTCATGGGGGTGATTTGACCGCGATGTCCGCCAGGCATTCCGGGGAACTCCGTGGGTTTCCCGCGGGTTGTCCGCGGGTTGTCCTCTTTCCCGCGCTCATACCGTGAGCATCCAGACGGCGGTGAACGCCAGCACGGCGGCCATCGCGCGGTTGAACCACAGCAGGCGCCGCCCGCGCGCCAGCCAGCCGCGCAGCAACGCGCCCATGCTGGCGTAAAGCAGGTTGCTGGTAAAGGCGAAGAACTGCATGACCGGCACCACCACGACCAGGCGGGACATGGCGTCGGCGCGCCCGGCGATCCAGCCGGCGACGATGGCCAGGGCCAGCAGCCAGACCTTGATGTTGACGAATTGCAGCGCGGCGCCCTGCCAGAAGCCGATGTCGAGCTGGCTGTCGTCGGCGCGGGCCAGCGCGGCGCTGCGGGCGAGCTGCCAGGCCAGCCACAGCAGATAGCCCACGCCGGCGGCCTGGATGGCCCATTTGAGCGGCGGCGCGGCGATCACCAGCGCGCCCACGCCCGCCGCGCAGAGCAGCAGCAAGGCGCTCCAGCCGAGCGGCACGGCGCAGACGAAGCGCATGGCGCGGGCCAGACCGCGGTTGGCCGCGATCGCGGTCGCCAGGGCGGTATTGGGACCCGGCGTAAAACTCATTGCCGTGGCCAGCGCGAGCAGCGCGGTGAATTCTTGCCAACTCATGTTCATCGCCAAAATGTACGGTGCATGGCCGGAAAGCGTGCCTTTCATGCCGCCGGTATTGGTTCCGGCCCGGCCCGTTCTCCCGGCCTGCTTTTTTTCGGCGGCACCCGATTCTACCCAAGCTATTTCAAACCCGGCAAAACATTTAGAATGCACAACTTGCTTTTTTCGACAATTTTCATCGTGAGGAGGGAATCATGTTTCGCCAGACAATCCTGGCGGCGTTCGCCGCCGGTATGCTCATCCACGGCGGCGCGGCCGTGGCGCAAACCTATAAATCGGAATACCGCCTGTCGACGGTGTTGAACACCGCCTTCCCCTGGGGCCAGGCCGGCGAGCGATGGGCCACGCTGGTCCGGGAAAAGACCGGGGGACGCATCAACATCAAGCTATATCCCGGCGTATCGCTGGTCGGCGGCGAGCAGACGCGCGAATTCACCGCCATCCGCCAGGGGGTCATCGACCTGGCCGTGGGTTCGACCATCAACTGGTCGCCGCAAATCAAGGAATTGAACCTGTTCGCCCTGCCTTTCCTGATGCCCGACGAAAAAGCGGTCGACGCGCTGATTCACGGCGAGGTCGGCCGGGAACTGTTCAGGATCATCGAACGGCGCGAAGTGATCCCGCTGGCCTGGGGAGAGAACGGATTCCGCGAGGTATCCAACTCCAAGCGGGCGATCGCCGCGCCGAGCGACATCAAGGGACTCAAGATCCGCGTGGTCGGCTCGCCGCTGTTCAACGACATATTCACCGCGCTGGGCGCCAATCCGACGCAAATGAGCTGGGCCGACGCGCAGACCGCGCTCGCCTCCAATGCCGTCGACGGGCAGGAAAATCCGCTGGCGGTCTTCTTTTCCGCGAAGCTGCCGGGAATCGGTCAGAAGTATCTGACGCTCTGGCACTACATTTCCGACCCGCTGATTTTCGTGGTCAACAAGGATGTCTGGGCGCAATGGACTCCCGCCGACCGCGAACTGGTCCGCGAGGCCGCCTTGCAGGCCGCGCGGGAGAATGTCGAAAACGTTCGCAAGGGAGACGCCTCGCTGCTCAGGCAGATCGAAAGCGGCGGCACGGTGGTCACCACGCTGACCGACGAGCAGCGCCGGCCGTTCATCGAGGCCACGCGCAAGGTCTATGAGAAATGGGCCAGGAACATCGGCGCCGATCTCGTCAGGAAAGCCGAAGCCGCCATCGAAAAACGATAGATTCGGCACGACATCCGCGGCGGGCGATCCCGCCCGCCGCGCCGCTCTTCGCGGGGAGGGCGTCAAAGCGGAGCGGGTTTTACCAGCAATAAATTGGCGACAGCCCTTCAGGGCCGTCGGTCTGGCTCCATTGGGAAGGGGTTTGCCTCCCCTCCCCGATGGCGGCGGTCGAAACCCCGGCCGTAAGAATGGGGTTTCGACCTTCGCGCCTGTCTTACGGGCGGGGTTTCGAACCGGAGTTAGTTTTACGATGAATTCCAACAACGATAAGCGCGGCGAGGGAAGGCTCGCCTCCTTCGAGCGGGCGCTGATGGCCGTATCGATGGGCGCCTTGTGCCTCTTGACCATGGCCAATGTGCTGGTGCGCTACTTCACGGACATTTCCTTTGCCTTCACCGAGGAAATTTCCATCGTGCTGATGGTCGTCATGACGCTGGTCGGCGCCTCGCACGCTTTCACCACCCGCCACCACATCGCCATCCTGTACTTCGCCGAGCGCTGGGCGGTGCTGCGCCGGATCGCCCCGCGCTTCGCCGCCGCCTGTTCGCTGCTGATGTTCGGCCTGCTCACCTTCTACGGCGCGCGCATGGCCTGGGACGACTACGATTTCGAAGTCACCTCGCCCTCGCTGGGCGTCCCGCAATGGTGGTACACCATCTGGCTGCCGATACTTTCGCTGCTCATCGTGCTGCGCCTGATCGGCCTGCTGCGCCGGGGAGGCCGCTGATGGACTGGCTGCTTTTCGGCATTTTCATCGTGCTGATGTTCTCCGGCGTTCCCCTGGCCGTGACCATGGGCCTGGCCGGCACGGCGGTCGTCGCCGCCAACGGCCTGGGCATGATGTCCCTGCCGACCAACGTATATACCGGCATCGCCAAATACCCGCTGATGACCATCCCCGTTTTCGTCATCGCCGGCCTGATTTTCGAGCGCGCCGGCGTGGCCGCCTCGATCGTCCGCTTCGCCTCGGCCGTCGTCGGACAGCGCCGCGGCAGCCTGGCGATCGTCGCCATCGTGGTGGCGATGATCATGGGCGGCATCTCCGGTTCGGGTCCGGCGGATTCGGCCGCCGTCGGCGCGGTCATGCTGCCGTCGATGCTGAAGGCCGGCTATCCGCGCCAATTCACCGCCTCGGTCATCGCCGCCGCCGGCTCGACCGGCATCCTGATCCCGCCCTCGATCGCCTTCATCATCTACAGCCTGCTGGTTCCGCAAGCCTCCGTCCCGGCGCTCTTCGCGGCGGGCATGGTGCCCGGCATCCTGTCGGGCCTGTCGCTGATCGTCGCGGCCTGGTGGCTGTCCATCCGCAACGATTACGAAGCCACGCCGGCGGAAGTCCGTCCGCCGTTCTGGCAGAGCCTGAAGGAAGCCGGCTGGGGACTGGCCGCGCCGGTCATCATCCTGGGCGGCATGCGCAGCGGCTTCTTCACCCCGACCGAAGCCGCCGTCGTCGCCGTCTTCTACGGCTGTCTGGTCGGCAAGGTGATCTACCGGACGCTGGGCTGGCGCGACATCTACAACGTCCTGGTCGAATCGGCCGAAATCGCCTCGGTCATCCTCACCGTGGTCGCCCTCGCCAGCGTCTTCGCCTGGGCCAGCAGCACGCTCGGAACCTTCGACCGTCTGGCGCAAGCCATGCTCGGCGCCGGCATGTCCGAAACGGTCACGCTGCTCAGCATCCTTCTCCTGGTGTTGATCGCCGGCATGTTCATCGACGTCATCTCGATGTTTTTCATCTTCATGCCGCTGCTGGTTCCCATCGCCCTCCACTACCACTGGAACCTCGTCTGGTTTGGCGTGCTCATCACCATGGACATGGCGCTCGGCCAGTTCCACCCGCCGCTCGGCGTCAATCTGATCGTCACCTGCCGGATGGCCAACGTCTCGATGGAATCGACCATCCTGTGGACGCTGTGGTTCGTCGCCGCCATGGCCTGCGCCATGCTCCTGGTCGCCTTCGCGCCGGAACTGGCCCTGTGGCTGCCGCGCGCGCTGGGCTACCTGTGACGCCGGGTTGCGGCAAAACCATCGTGATACGCCAGAAAACGACCGAAAGCTCGACACGTCGGACTTGAGTATCGACGGCCTGTCGAGCGCCACTTGGTAAGAAACCTGTTTCGCCGCGCCTAGAGCAGTTTAGCTTTGAGAATATCCTGTCGATCTGCCTCTGCGGAGCACAGCGGCAGTTTTATGCACAATATTATTGTTGAAATGCTCTAGAAACACCAGGATCAAATCGTCGTCATTGCGAGGCGTCGGGTAGCAGGATCGCATTGCTGCGACCCCGCCCCCTAGAGCAGTTTAACTTTGAAAATGTCCTGTCGATCTACCTCTGCGAGAGTACAGAGGTAGTTTTATGCACAATATCATTGTTGAAATGCTCTAAGAACCGTGTGTGCGAGTTTCCCCGCACACGGCTCAAGCCTCTGCAAAGCCCCTTGCTACGGGAGCCGACAGTTCAGATTTCCGAACTGCCTTTGCAATGCGTATTTGTAGCCTTCCAACCGTTCGGTGTGCTTTGGCCTAATCGATACTGTGCCAAGCCACTTCACAGCCGGAGGCGGCACCAACCATTTGCATGGTTGTCATTTGCTTTTCCTCCGTTCAGAAAGTTCTTCAAATTCTCTTGCAACGAGAGACTCCGTGAAGTCGGCCCGTTTTCACGTGGGATGATATAATATCCTAATATGAAAAGTATCAAGTTTTTACAGAATAGGATGAAAATATATATGGCATAGAGCGCGGATTGCAGGAAAGCGGCGATTGAATACAGGCAGAATGGACACACTTTCAAGGATTTGAAAGAAGCATTCGGAATAACCCCGCGCACCTACTACCAGGGGGGTTGAAATTCTAGAAGCAACAGGAATGACAAAACCGAAAATCGCGAGAACAAGGCGGGGGAAGATAAATCCGACCGAACTCAGAAAGACTGTTGAGGAGAAACCTGATTTGTATCTTCGCGAACTTTCTGAAAAATTCAACTGTTCCATAGCGGCGGTACACAAACGATTGGTACAGCTCGGTTTTACATATAAAAAAGACATTTACCTATTCCGAAAAATCGGAGCAGGCAAGAAC
>JAISNE010000196.1 GCA_031276375.1 Accumulibacter sp. | reverse complement strand
CCTGAAGGCGAGCATTCGGCGCAGAGCGGCGCGCTGGGCGCGGCGCTGACCGGCGGGCAGTTCATCTCCAACGCCTCGTCGAGCCAGGGCATCCTGTACGCGCTCGAATCGCACTACGTGACGGTCGGCAAGAAAGTCGGCGGCTTCGTGCTGCAAGTGGCGGCGCGCGTCGTTTCCAAGCATTCGCTCAACGTGATGGCCGGGCACGACGACGTTTATGCCTTGCTGTCCTCCGGCTACACCATTCTGTTCGGCTCCAACCCGCAGGAAGCGGCCGATCTCGCGGCGATTTCCTACCGCACGGCGGCGCTGTCGCTGATTCCGGTGGCCAACGCGATGGACGGCTTCGCCACCAGCCACATGATGAGCGAGGCGCTGCTGCCGGAGCCGGAACTCTTGCGCGAGTACCTGGGCGATCCGGCCGGGCGCATCAAGGCGCCGACGCTGGCGCAGGAAGTGCTGTTCGGCTCCAAGGGCCGCGTGTTCCAGCTCGAACAGTTCCTCGCGCGGCACACCGCCGATGTGACGGAAAAGAATCTGGAGGCGCTGAAAGAGTATCTCGACGCCAATGCCGCGGAAATCGAAAAGGACAACGCGGGGGATCTGGTCGAAAAAACGCTCGGCTGGCTGCCCGAGGAATTGCGCGGCGCGTGGCGCCGCCAGTGGATCAACGCTTTCGAGAAAGGCACGCGCCAGCTCGTTCCGGCGCTGGTCGACATCAACAATCCCGGCTTGACCGGGCCGGTGCAGAATCAGCCGGACTTCCAGGCCGGCGCGGCCGACCACCGCACGCACTTCGCCAGCGCGGTGCCGGCGCTGGCGCGGCAGGCGATGGCCGAGTATTCCGAACTGACCGGCCGCGTGTATTCGCCGGTGCACACTTTCATGTGCGACGACGCCGAAACGGTGATGGTCGGCCTGGGTTCGGTGTGCGACGACGTTGAAGCGGTCGTTACTTATCTGCGCGGCCAGGGCCAGAAGGTCGGCCTCGTTTCGATCAAGCTGTTGCAGCCTTTCCCGGAAGCCGAAGTGGTGGCCGCGCTGGCCGGCAAGAAGGCGGTGACGGTGCTGGAGCGTTCCGAGCAGACGGCGCTGACCACCCTGGTCACCCAGGCGCTGTTCAAGGCGCTCGAAAACGGCGCCGTCAAACCCGGCGAGGCCGAGCGCCACGCCGGTATCGCGGCGCTCGAATCCGCGCCGAGGCTGACCACGGCGATCTTCGGCCTGGGCGGGCACGACCTGCAACCGCGCCATCTCGTCGCCGCGTTCGAGAACATGCGGGAAGACCGGGGCGCGGCGCTGATCTATCTTGGCTCGCAGTTCTTCTCCACGGAAACGAATCCGCGCCTGGTCGATCTCCAGAAGAAACTCAAGGCGGCGTATCCGGAAACCGAGGCGATGGCGCTGGACACCGCGGCCAATCCGCGCCTGCTGCCGGATGCGGCCTTCCGCGTGCGTTTCCACTCGGTCGGCGGCTACGGCACGATCGCTTCCGGCAAGCTCCTGACCGACATCCTGGCCGGCGTGCTCGACATGCACTCCAAGGCGGCGCCGAAGTACGGCTCGGAAAAGAGCGGAGCGCCGACCAACTACTACATCACGCTTTCTCCCGAGCCGATCAAGATCACCAACGCGGAGCTGGAGGACGTCGAAGTGGTCATTTCGCCCGACCACCGTTCCTTCATCCACACCAACCCGCTCAAGGGGTTGGCCGAGGGCGGCACGTTCATCCTGCAATCGGCCTCGGAGCCGGAAAAGGTCTGGGAAGAGTTGCCGGCGCGGGCGCGCAAGACGATCCGCGAGAAGAAGATCAATTTCTTCGTCATCGACGCCTTCGCGGTCGCCAAGAAGCACGCGCCGACGCCGGAACTGGCCACGCGCATGATGGGCATCGCCTTCATCGGCGCGGTCGCCGGGCATGTTCCGCAAGTGACCGCCGGCGCATCGGCCGAGGCCATTCTGGAAAAGGTGAAGAAGCAGATCACCAAGAAGTTCGGCACCAAGGGCGCGGCGGTGGTCGAGGGCAACATGGAAGTGATCCGCGAGGGCATCGAGGCGACGCGGCGCGTCGATTACGATCAGCCGGCGTTGAGAGAGATCGACGCCAAACCGGCGCCGATCATGCTGCGCAACGTGTCGCTGTCCGCCTCGGTATGCCAGCCCGGCGGCGCGTCGGTCTGCGGCCTGTTCGACCGCGAGTATTTCGACGACATGATCGCCAGGCCGTTCCGCGAAGGCAGCATCGGCGAGGCGCCGGTGCTGCCCGGCACCGGCCTGTTCATGCCGGCCGGCAGCGCCGGGTCGAAGGACAAGGGCCTGTTCCGCCGCAGCGTGCCGCTGTTCAATCCCGACCTGTGCACCGGCTGCATGGAATGCACGCTGGTCTGCCCGGACGCGGCCATCCCGAACACCGTGCATGAAATCCACGAACTGCTGCTCACCGGCATCCGCCGGCTCGACCTCACCGAGGCGCAGCGCGAGGCCATGCGCGACCAGCTCTACACGGTCGCCGAGGCGGTCCGCGAGGCCTACCGGCAAGGCAAGGAAGTCCGCGCTTTCCACGAACTCGTCGCCGAGGCGGCCGCCAATCTGCCGACGCGCCAGGCGACGCTGCTGGCCAATTTCAGCAAGCTGGTCAACGTGCTGGCCGCCTTCCCGGTCGCGCGCACGCGGCCGTTTTTCGACGCCGCCGAAAAAGCCAGTCCCGGCAGCGGCGGCCTGTATTCGGTGACCATCGACCCCTGGAAGTGCACCGGCTGCCTGGAATGCGTCGATGTCTGCGGCCCCGGCGCGCTGGCCACGCAAGAGCAGGACGCGGCCTTGCTGGAAACCTTGCAGGAGCGTTTCGATTTCATGAGCCAGTCGCCGAACACGCCGGCGCGCTTCGTCGACGGCGCCATCCAGGACGGCGGCGAGATCAAGCGCCTGATGCTCGATCACGACAATTACTATTCGACGACCGGCGGCCACGGCGGCTGCCGCGGCTGCGGCGAAGTGACGGCGATCCGGCTGGTGATGGCGGCCAACCACGCGCTCACCGGGAAGCGGCGGCGCGAGCACATCGCGGAACTGGAAAAGCTGATCGCCGATCTGGCCGCCAAGCAGGCCTCGCTGGGCCAGCAGGACGCCGAACGCAGCCGGCGCATCGGTGAACTCCTGGCCACGCTGGAAAAACGTCTGTACCTCTATGAAGGCGGGCCGACCGGCAACGGTCCGGCCGGGGCGATCGTCGCCAACTCGACCGGGTGCAGCAGCGTCTATGCCTCGACCTTCCCGTTCAACGCCTACAACGATCCGTGGGTCAACAGCCTGTTCCAGGACGCCCAGCCGCTGGCCAAGGGCCTCTTCGAGGGCGTTTCGGCGCAAAGCGTGCCGGACGTGCGGGCCTTGCGCCTGGCGCGCCTGGAACTCGACGACGCCTACGTGCCGGAGCAGCATGACAAGGAATTCCGCTACCTGTCGTGGCCGCAGTTCACCAAGGAAGAACTGGCGCTCCTGCCGACGGTGATTACCATCGGCGGCGACGGCGCGACCTACGACATCGGCTTTGGCGCGTTCTCGCGCATCCTGGCCAGCGGCACGCCGATCAAGGTGCTGGTGCTCAACACCGGGGTGTATTCCAACACCGGCGGACAGGCTTCGACATCGAGCTTCACCGGCCAGGATTCGGACCTCGCGCGGCATGGCGGCGCGCACGGCGGCAAGCGCGAAGCGCGCAAGGAACTGGGCCTGATCGCCTCGTTCCATCCGAACGTCTTCGTCTGTTCGACGAGCACGGCCCTGCAGGGACACTACCTGAAGAACACGATGGAGTTTCTCTCGTATGCCGACGCGCCCGCCGTGCTCGACGTTTACACGCCGTGCCAGGGCGAACACGGCATTGGCGACAACGCCTCCGCCCGTCAGGCGCGCCTCGCGGTGGAGAGCCGCATGAACCCGGTGTTCGTGCACGATCCGCGGCGCGGCAAGACGCTGCACGAGTGGTTCTCGCTCGACGGCAACCCCGATCCGGACAAGACCTGGGCGAAGACCACGCTGGAATACCGCGACGCGGACGGCGAACTCAAACTGATGGAAATCGATCTCACGCCGGCCAGTTTCGCGCTCGGCGAAATCCGTTTCCGCAAGCAGTTCAGGAAACTGCCCGCCGACGCGGCGAACCTCGTTCCGGTGGCCGAATTCGTCGACCTGCCGGCCGAGGCGCGAACGGGCAAGACGCCGTTCGTCTTCTCGGTGGATGCCGGGCAGCGTCTGGTGCGGATGGGCATGACCGAGGCCATCGTCGAGCTGATCGAGGAGCGCCGCGCGAACTGGCAGACGCTGCAATACCTCGCCGGCTTCGACGTGGCGCGCATGGACGCCAGCCACCGCGCCGCGATCGACGCCTTGCGGACGGAGATCAAGGAATCCACCGAACGCCACGACAGTTCGCTCGACGCCATCGCCCGCGCCATGTCCGAACTGGCCACGTCGAGCAAGGCGCCCGCCGCCGGGCTGATCAAGGCCATTCCGGTCGGGGCGGCGACCGCCGCCGCGCCGGCGCCGTCCGAGCCGGCGGCCGTGGCCGCGGATGGCGCTAGCGCGCTGGTGACCATCGAGGATTCGACCAAATGCAGCAACTGCAAGACCTGCTACCAGGACATTCCCGAACTCTTCGAGAAATCGCGCATCGTGGTCGGCGGCGAAAGCCGTGAAGCGGCCCGGCTGATTCCGGGCGCCCTGGAGCACATCACCGTCACCCCCGAACTGAAGGCCCGCATCAAGCGGGTATCGGACAACTGCGACGCGGAGATCATACGATGAGCGCCACCGGATCGAGCCGACAATTCCACCAGGACGACCTGCAACACTACCTTGCCGCCAGTCACGCGCTGGCCAGCACGCGCTCGCAGGTCGAGGCCCTGGAACAGACAGCCGCCGTCGAGACGTTCAACCGGCAGCTGGAACTCTTGCGCCGCCGCCTGCTCAGCGATCCGCAGGCGTTCCGCGAGATGTTCATTTCCGACGGCGCCGCGGCAGTCGCCGCCGAATTCCGGCAGGAGGAGCTTTCCGCCGAATTCATCCACGCCTTCTGGGAAGCGCTGCTGCGCGACGACGACATGAGCCGCGTGCTCATGCGTTTCGTCTGGGGCGTGCCGCTGGGGCTGAAACGCAAGTTCATCAAGGCGCTGGACAAGCACCTCTCGGAGCGCTACCCGATGTTCAAGGGCCTGTCGGAGAACTGGCCGGCGGAAAGCCACATTCCGCCGTACATCCGCTCGCCCGAGGAACGCTCGGTCGATTTCGGGCTGGTCAACCAGGGCTACCTCGGCTACATGAATCTGGGCTATTCGACGCGCGAAGTCGACCTCATCGTCTGGCTCGAAGTGCTGCGCGACAAGCAGTGCGAGGAAAAGCCCTGCGAAGTCGGCGTGTGCGTCGAAGGCAAACCTGAGCCGAAGGGCGGCTGCCCGGTCAAGATTCACATCCCGCGGGCGCTCGAACTGCTCGGCAACGGGCGTTTCCGCGAAGCGATGGAACTGATCGAGAACATCAACCCGCTGCCCAACGTCACCGGCCGCGTCTGTCCGCAGGAGTTGCAGTGCCAGGGCGTCTGCGCGCACGCCAAGCAGCCGATCGAAATCGGCCAGGTCGAATGGTTCCTGCCGCAGCGCCAGAAGATCGTCGATCCGGACGGCTTCGCGCGCCGCGTCGCCGGCTTCCCCGACCCGTGGGAAACGGCCGAAAAGCCGCCGATCGCCGTCGTCGGCTCCGGTCCGGCCGGCCTCATCAACGCCTACCTGCTGGCCGCCGAAGGCTTCCCGGTCACCATCTTCGAAGCCTTCCACGCGCTCGGCGGCGTGCTGCGCTACGGCATTCCCGAGTTCCGCCTGCCCAACGAACTGATCGACGACGTGGTCGGCAAGATCAAGCTCCTGGGCGGACGCTTCGTCAACAACTTCGTCGTCGGCAAGACGGCGACCTTGCAGGAACTCAAGAACGCCGGCTTCTGGAAAATCTTCGTCGGCTCCGGCGCCGGCCTGCCGCGCTTCCTCAACGTGCCGGGCGAACACCTGCTCAACGTCATGTCGGCCAACGAATTCCTGACCCGCGTGAACCTGATGCAGGGCCTCTCCGACGATTACGAAACGCCCTTGCCGGAAACCCGCGGCAAGGACGTCATCATCATCGGCGGCGGCAACACCGCGATGGACGCGGCGCGCACGGCGCGGCGCCTGGGCGGCAACGTGACCATCGTCTACCGCCGCACGCGCAGCGAAATGCCGGCGCGCGTCGAAGAACTGCATCACGCGCTCGAAGAAGGCATCGCCCTGAAAGTCCTGCGTTCACCGTGCGAGTTCGTCGGCGACGACAAGACGCACTTCGTTGGCGGCGCCGTGCTCGAAGTAATGGCGCTCGGCGAGCCTGACGCCTCCGGACGGCGCAGCCCGGTCGCCACCGGCCAGACCGAACTGATGAAGGCCGACCTGGTCATCATGGCGCTCGGCAACGACCCCAACCCGATCATCAGGGATTCGGAACCGAGCCTGAAAACGACCCGCAAGGGCAGCATCGACCTGGGCGTCAAGGGTTCGATGCAAACCTCGCTCGAGCGCATCTATTCCGGCGGCGACGCGGCGCGCGGCGGCTCGACGGCGATCCGCGCGGCCGGCGACGGTCAGGCGGCGGCGCGCGAAATCGTCGGCGACATCGACATCGCCTCCGGAGAAATCCGGCGCATGGTCGGGCAAGCCGGCCATTATTCGCAACTCGCCGCCTCGCCGCAAACCATCCTGGAAAGAATCGAACTGACGCCGGGCATCGTCGAATTGATCGTGCACGCGCCGATGATCGCCCGCGCCGCGCGGGCCGGGCAATTCGTGCGCGTCCTCGCCTGGCCGAAAGGAGAACTGATCCCGCTCACCCTCGCCGACTGGGACGCCAAGGCCGGCGCCATCTGCCTCGTCGTACAGGGCATGGGCAGCAGCAGCATCGAAATCAACCGGATGAAAGTCGGCGACGCCTTCACCGGCATCGCCGGGCCGCTGGGCCGGCCGAGCGAACTGCACCGCTACGACGCGAAAGAGGAGACCGTGGTATTCACCGCCGGCGGTGTCGGCCTGCCGCCGGTCTATCCGATCGCCCGCGAGCATCTGCGCCTGGGCAACCACGTCACCCTGATCGCCGGCTTCCGCAGCGCCGACCTATTGTTCTGGACACGGGAAACCGAGCGCGTCGGCAAGCTGCAAGCCGAATTCGGCGACCGGCTCGACGTGATCTACACCAGCAACGACGGCAGCTTCGGCCTCAAGGGCTTCGTCTCCATGCCGCTCGAAGAAATGCTCAAGAACGACAAGAAAAGCAAGGACCGCCGGATCGCCGAAGTCGTCACCATCGGCCCGCCGCTGATGATGCGCGCGGTCTGCGACCTGACCCGGCCCTACGGCGTGAAAACCGTCGCCAGCCTCAACTCGATCATGGTCGACGCCACCGGCATGTGCGGAGCCTGCATGGTGCCGGTCAAGCTCGACGGCAAACTGGTGCGCAAACACGCCTGCATCGACGGGCCGGAAATCGACGGGCATATCATCGACTGGGACAAGTTCCTGCCGAGATTCAACCTGTTCAAGGCGCAGGAAGCGGCGAGCAAGGCGAGGCGCGGGTTGTAAGGCAAGCGGGCGGCAATACAGAGGACAGGGATCAGGGATCAGGAGTCAGGAGTCAGGAGTCAGGGATCAGTAATATTTGCGGCGCGAAGCGCCGGTGACTGACTGTCTTCTGTCTTCTGTCTTCTGCCCTCCGTCCTCTGAACAGCCGCGGCAATGAACCAGACGCTCGCAACGACGCCGGGCCGCCCCGTCCTGGGCGCGACGGCGTCCTTGCCGTCGTTCGTTGTACGCGAGCCTGCGGCTCGCATTGCGGGCGGGACGCCCGCGCTCCATTTCTTTTATCCCAACGTGGATGGCGTCAACGCCCTGAGCGTCAATTTTGTTCGCCACTTGAGTACCGGACAATTTTGTCCGACAATGGCCTCCATGCGCGGAAACGAATTCATCAAAAAGGTATCGAATCTGGCGAAAAAACGCGGCGTGGAATGTCGGGGAGACAGAAAACGCGGCAAGGGCAGCCACGAAACCTTGTACTTCGGCGAGAAAACCGTTATCCGCAACCCCAAGGACGAACTCAAGACGGGCACACTGTACGCAATGCTCGACCAGCTTGGCATCGGCAAAAACGAATTCTAGGAGATATCCATGCGGAGTTTTACCTATCCTGTCCATCTCGAACCAGCCTCCGAAGGCGGTTTCGTGGTGACATGCCGTGACGTGCCGGAAGCCATTACCCAGGGCAATACTTTGCAAGAGGCACTGGACGAAGCCGTCGATGCCCTGGACGAAGCCTTGCAGGGCCGTATCGAAGATGATGAGGATATCCCGCCGGCCAGCCGCGCTCGCAAGGGTGAATACCTGGTTGCGCCGCCGGTGGGCACCGCGCTGAAACTGGCGGTCTGCCTGGCGTTGCGTGACGCGAAGATCAGCCGTTCGGAACTCGCGCATCGACTGAACGTGGATGAAAAGGAAATCCGGCGGGTGCTGGACCCGAAACACCAGACAAAGGCCAGCCGCCTGGAAGCTGTGTTGCGTACCCTGGGCCGGCGCGTTGATGTGAGCGTCGTTTGAACCTAGAAACCGCAGTTGGCCATTCGTTTTTTGATGGAAGCCAGCGGATGGCAAAGTTTCTTTCTTTTTCATCGGCTCACCTATCGGGTGATACCAAGTTGCGCTCAATAGGCCGTCAATATTCCAGTCTGATGTGTCAAGATTTCAGTCATTTTTTTCGTATCACGATGGTTTGACTGCAACTTGACGTCACACGACAAGGCCGTCATGCTCGCCCGCAATTGTCATTCCCGC
>JAISNE010000080.1 GCA_031276375.1 Accumulibacter sp. | reverse complement strand
CCGTTTTTCTGCGCGCCGGTTTCGTGCCACATTTCCAGCGTGAAATAGTCGTCCTTCAGGTCGCCCAGACGGCGCGGGACACGGGCGAACTTTTCCAGCACCGAGACCAGTTCGCGGCTGTGGACGGCGGGCAGGCGGGCTTGCAAGGGCGGCGTGCCGGGTTCGTCGTAGAGCTTGGCGAAGATGGCGAGCCTATCTTCATCCACTTCCACTACGCGGTTGCGGTGCCCAGTCAAGTCCCACTGGTCTTCGTCGTTCTTGATGCCCGGCGTCGGCCCTGCGCCGGAATGTTCCAGGCAGGCGAAGGTGGTTTGCGGGTGCATGATGTTGGCAATCGTCCGTAAGCGGACGGCCTGCTCTGTCCCATAGACATTGATGCTGTATTTGACACGGTTGCCGATTTCTGCAAACAGTTTCAATTCGTTCTGAAACTGGTAGTGCGAACGAAGCCGTACATACATGGCTGCGCGGAACATGCCGCCCTTCGGATCGTCATACACCCCTTCCGGATGCAGCAGCGCCTGTACGCCATTGCCCAAACGCCACGCCAACGGCAAAAAGCATTTGTACAGATTGCCTTGCTGGCCCTTGAGCAGCGGATAGTTCTGCACGGCGTTGAGGTATTCGCCCATGCCCTCGGTGGCCACGCACTCGGTCAGATATTCGGCGCGGGCTTGCGGGTTCGCGGCGAACACGGCCTGGCGCTGGTCGGCGGTCTGCTTGGCGGAAAGCCGGCGGATGGCGAAGCGCGGGTCGAAGTCCGAGAGCAGGCTTTGTTCGTTCCATTCGACCTTGATCCACGGCGGGTTGCCGAGCACCACGTCGAAGCCGCCGCGCTGTTTGAAGATGTCGGCGAATTCGAGCTCCCAGTGCAGGAAGCGCTGCCGGTCGGCCACGGCTTGCGCCACTTGCAGTTGCGGCAGGGCGTCGATCAGCGCGGCGATGTCCACATGGCCGTAGCGGTCGCGCCCTGGGCTGAAGTCCAGCGCGATTTGCGGCACGGTTTCCGGGAACAGGTCGGCGCCGCCGGCGGGCGCGGCCAGGCTGGCGCTGCCGAGCAGCACGGTTTCCAGCACGAACCACCATTCCTCGCGGCTGGGCAGGTCGGCGGCCCGTTCCAGCGGCCAGAACCACAGGGCGCACCAGTAGTCCATGACCAGTTTGAGGCGGCGGTAGGGGCTGGCGTTCCTTTGCGCCTCGCCGAGCATTTCGCGCTGGTAGGCGGCGTCCTTCTGCGCGGTGGTGGTCGGCGCGCGGTTGGCGTCGGTGCTGGGCCAGACGTGCGCTTCGTCGCGCGTGGCCGCGCGCACCCGCGCCAGTTCCTCGGCGTGGCGCTGCCAGAGGGCTTCGGCGGCCTGGGCGATGGCTTGCGCGCGGACGATTTCGTCGCCGTCGAGCGGCGCGCAAAAGGCCTTGCGCCATTGCCTGCAGCGCTCGAAGGCGGCGGGCTCCAGCGCCTTGACCACCTTGTCGTTAACGCTGCCCATGCCGGCGGCGGGCAGCAGGAAGTGGAAGATGTCGGTCGGCGCGGGGGTTTTTGCGAGCGCGACGGCGCGCGGCGCGGCGCAACGCCAGTCGCGCTCGGGCAGATCCTTTTCGCCCCGGCCGGGCGAGAGTTGCGCGGCGCCGAAAACGTCGCGGCGCGCGCCGACCAGCGAGTTGCCGGCGACCAGTTGCAGGCCGAACCAGGGGACGTGGCCGCCCTTGAAGATGGCGTTGAGCCATAGCGAGACTTCGGCCAGTTCCACCGCGACGGGGTTGAGATCGACGCCGAAAACGTTGCTGTCGGCGATGTACATTTTTACCCGCTGTTTCTCGGCGGCGTAGTCTTCATGCGCGATGCCGCGGCCCAGTTCCTTTTGCCTGGCCTGCAAATAGGCCTCGGCGAGCTGGTCGACGGCTTCGTTGAGGAAGGCGGCGCTGCCCATCGCGGGTTCGCAGACGGTGAGGCGCAGGATCTCGCCGGCGGATTTGCCGGGCAGGATTTCGCGCAGCGCGTGCGCCACCAGGCAGCGGGTGAGGATTTCCGGGGTGTAGTAGCTGGCGGATTTCTCGCGCTCGCGGCCGGCCAGCCGGTAGATGAAGCGGCCCTTGTCATACCGGCGCGGCTCGCCGCCGAACAGGCGCTCGGCGTCGGTGTACCGGTCGATGGCGCGGGCGGGGACGAAGTAGGCGGCGGCCAGCGGGTCGAGTTCGGCGTCCTTGCGCCTGTCGCGGGCGGCGGGCCGGGGATCGCCGTCCTCGGGCGCGTCGCCGTCGCCGCCTTCGCCACCGTCGCCATCCTCGGCGGCGTCCGCCGCGTCCGCTTCGATGCCGCCGGCTTCGTCCGCCTTTTTCGCCCTGGGGTCGCGGCGCACTTCGTACAGGTCTTCCTCGGCGAAGAAGCCGCGGAACGACAGCAGCGCTTCGTACACGGCGCCAAGCTGGTTGATGCCGAGCGTGGTGTAGCTGATGCGCCCGCGGCGTCCGTTCCTGCCGCCGCCGCGCGAAAGCGACATCAACTCGATGACCTTTTGCAGGACATGGTTGCGCAGCTTGACGCTGTTCAGCAGTTTGCTGCGCGCCGGGTCGAACAGATGGCCTTGCAGCGGGGCGATGGTGAAGCCGCTGTCCGGCGGGGCGGCGCCCGGCGCGGGGTCAGGGCCGGCGTCCAGCTCGCGCTGTCCGCTGCCGGCGTCGCGGCGCGGAAAGCCTTGCCAGATCAGCTCGAACAGGCGTTGCAGGCTGTCGTGGAAGTAGAAGCCGTTGCGCGCCTCGTCGGTGGTCAGCGGGGTCTGTTCGAGTTCGCGCAGGTGCTCGATGCTGTAGCCCTTCAGGTAGGTTTCGGCCTGGATGGGGGCGTAGCCCAGTTCGGGCCGGGCTTCGATGTAAAAGAGGAAGAGCAGCCGGTACATGTAGCGCAGGCTTTCGCGGCCAAGCTGGTCGGCGAGGTCGGTGTCGGCGCGGTCGAAGAGTTTTTCCTTGCTGACTTCGCGCTTGTGGCGGATGGCTTCGTTGGCGATCAGTTCGATGCACTCGCGCAGGGCGTACTTGAGGTCGGTGGACACCTCGAAGGCATGCTTGTGGGAACTTTCGTCGAGCGTGTCGAGCAGCGCCGCGCCGCCTTCGGCGGGCAGCACGGACCAGCGTCCGAGCAGGGCGGCGAAGGCGCGCCAATTGCGCTCGTCGCGCGGGCCGAACAACTCCGGCAGGTCGAAACGCAACAGGGCCTTGCGGCTCCATTTGCCGCGCTCGATCAGCAGCCATTGTTCGTGGTGCAGCAGCAGCACCCAGCGCGGCGGGCGGTCGTCGGCGAACAGGCGGCGGGAGAGGGTCTCTTCCCAATCGCCGTCGGAGTGGCGTCCGGCCCTGACGCCGCCGGCGTCGCGCGGGGGAAGCTGCAGCGGCGCGATGTCCTCTTCGCCCGGCAGGGCCAGCGCGGCGGCGACGGCCAGCAGGGGATGGCCCTTGGCGTCGCGGTACAGGGCCAGCAGCGGCAGTTCGCCTTCGCGTTTGGAGTCGGCCAGCGTCAGCGCTTCCGCCCGCAGTTCGTAGCCCAGCGCGGCAAGCAGCGGCTGGGCCAGTTCGCACAGCAGGCGGGCGCGGGCCTCGGGGCGTTTTTCGGCAAGAAAGCGTTCGCGCAGGCGAAAGTAGCCGTTGGCGCCGCTGGCGGCGCGCAGGCGGGCGACGGGGCTGTCGTTGCCCTGCCTGGCCCATTGCTCGAACAGGGGCTTGAGGTCCTTGACCAGGATCTCGTCGAGGTAGTGCTGGCTGTAGAACTCGTTGGCGTTGTCCAGGCCGTCGATGGTGAAGCTCATGGGGCCGCTCCTCGCGCCGTTTCCAGTGGCGCCGATTCCAATGACGCCGTTTCCAGTGGCGCCGCCAGGCCCGCCACGACGGTGAACTGGGCGCGGTCGTCGAGTTCCAGCGTTTCGCGTATCCATTGCCGGTATTGGCCGAACAGGTCGGCGGTGGCGCTTTCTTCCTGCCGGCGCCGCGCGGCGCGCACTTGCTCGATGCCGCCCTGGCCGAATTCCCGCTCCAGGCGCGCCTGGTGTTTTTCGCGCAGGGTTTCCAGCTTGTCCAGTTCGTGTTGCAGACGCCGGCGGCAGTCGGCGTCGAAGTTTTGCTTGATCGGGCGCAGGTGGGCTTCGGCGGCGCGGATGACGGCGGGCAGGGCCTGCCGCCAGGGGCCGGCGTCGGGGGCGCGGCCGTCGTTGACCAGGGCCGCGTCCTCGCCGCCGTCCAGCCCGGCGCGGCGCAGGGTCTCGGGCAGCGACAGCACCGCCCGCACCTTACCCTGGGCGTCGAGTTGCACGCCCAGCCATTCGGCCAGCATGGCCTGGCCGCGCCGATTGGGCACCTGGGCCAGGACGAGGATGATGCCTTCGCCCGGCGGCAAGCCTCGCGGTACGCGCAGCAGCGGCGCGCGCTGGCGGCCGAACGCGGCCATCAGCTTGTAGTCCAGCCATTGCGCGATGGGGTGCAGCGGCCAGAGGTAGTGCAATCGCGGCCAGCCGGCTTCGTCGCGCGAACTGGCGATGGCTTCTTCGACGGCGCTCTTGTCGGCGCACAGGACGAAGGTGTTGTCCGTGGGCCACATCTCCGGAGCAAGCTCGCGTTCGAGAATCCACGCCAGATCGCGTCCCGGCTGGAAGGCGAGGGTCAGGGCACGGTCATCGGCGCGCACGGTGGACTGCTGGTCGGGCTGATGGCGGCAGAGCCAGCGCAGGCCGTCGCGGGCGTAGTCGTAGTGGCTGGAGAACAGGCTGGGCAGCGTGGCGTCGGGAGCCGTGGCGGCGGGAACCGGGGCGGCGGCTGGCGGATGTTCTCCCTGAACGGCGGCGGCCTCGCCCCAGAGCAGTTCGAAGGGGTCGACGCCGTCGTCCGCCAGGCGTTCGGCAAAAGCCTGGGCGGTCTGGCCGCTTTCGATGGCCCTGGCTACTTCCAGGATTTCGGCGTTTTCGTCGTACAAGCCCATGAAGGCCGAGGGATCGCCGATGTTGCGCGCGGCCTGTTCGTCCTTTTCGATCAGGATCTCCAGATAGCGCAAGTCGCCGCGAACGCGCGCGTGGCGCGGCTGGGTGTAGAGGTAGCCGATTTGCGGCGGGCGCGTCTGGCCGTAACGATCCACGCGGCCGTTGCGCTGCTGGAACACCATCAGCGACCAGGGGATGTCGAAGTGGATCAGCCGGTGCGACTGGTAGTGCAGGTTCAGTCCCTCGGCGGCCACGTCGGAGGCGATCAGCAGGCGCAGCGGTGAATGGCGGCGGCCGAAATCCTCGACGGTCTGCTGGGTGTCCTGGTCGGGCAACTGGCCGTGCAGGATGGCCACCGCGCCCTCCTCCAGGCCCAGCGCGGCGGGCAGTTGCCGTTGCAGGAATTTCAGCGTCTCGATGCGCTCGGTGAACAGCACCAGGCGGTCATCGGCGGCGCGGCCGTCCCAGCGCCAGCGCGGGTCGCTTTCGAGTTGGGCGATCAGGTGCCGCAGCTTGCTGAATTGCCCAGGCTCGATTTGCTCCACCAGGGTTCGCAAGTTGCGCAGCGGGGCCAGGTCGGCGTGACCGGCGGCGCGGCTTTGCAGGCGGCGGATGCGCTCGTCGAGCGTTTGCAGGCAGGCGGCCGGCGAGGAGAACAGCGCTTTTTCCAGCACGGTGCGAAACAGCATGGCGCCGTCGCGCGCGGTGCCGTCGCTTTCCAGCGCGAGTTCGGCCAGGGCGTCGAAGGCGAGGTTCTCGGCGGCGCTGGCCTGGGCGGCGAGCTTGAACACCTGGCGCTCGGGGAAGTCCTGCTTCATCTGCTCGCGCACGTCGCTCTTGAAGCGGCGGATGAACAGGTGGGCCACGTCGTCGCGCGTGTAGTCGGCCCCCGGCGGCAGCACGGTGGGGTCGAGCATGCGCACCAGGCTGGCGAAGCTTTCCTTCCTGCCGTTGTGCGGCGTGGCGGTGAGCAGGATGAGGGCGTCGGAACGCCGGGCCAGGAGGTCGGCCAGCCGGTTGCTCTGGGTGCGGTTGCCCTTGTAGGAGACGTTGTGGGCTTCGTCGATGACGATCAGATCCCACCAGGCGCTTTCGAGGTAGTGGCGGTATTCGCTGTCGCGCTTGAGCGTGTCGACCGAAATGATGCTGCGGTCGTAATGGCTGAAGGGGTTGTGGTTGGCCGGGATGTGGCGGCGGATGCGCTGGATGCCGGCCGAATCCAGGCGGGTGAGCGCGATGGTGAAGCGGTTCCAGAACTCTTGCTGGAACTGGCGCATCATGCTCTTGGTGGTGACCACGAGGATGCGCCGGGCGCGGCCGCGGCGGATCAGCTCCGCCGTGAGGACGCCGGCTTCCAGGGTCTTGCCGAGACCGACGGTGTCGGCGATGAGCAGGCGCGGGCGAAGTTGCCGCAGCACGCGCCGGGCCGGGTCGAACTGGAACGGCAGGGCGTCCATCACGGCCTGCGGCCCGAGCACCAGGGCTTCGCCCTGCACGGCGGACTGGCGCAGGCGCGCTTCGATGGTCAGCCGCGCGGCGACGAAGCCGGCGGAGTCGTCGAACACGAGCTCGGTTTGCGCCGGGTCGATCAGGGTGACTTCGTCGAGCGCCGTCAGGAACAGGGCGCGGCGGTTGCGCACGGTCTCCGAAACGCCGACGCAGGACAGCCGCCAACCTCCCTGGGCGCATTGATCGGCGTGCTGGACGAGCCATTCCTCGTTGCGGATCAGGGCGCGGGAACCGGGGGCGGGAGGCTGGGATAGGGACATGGGGTGATGGCCGTGACTGTATCACCGAATCCGGCGGGGGACAAAGGCGCGCTCGATGGCGTCAAAATTCAGCCGACGGGCGCGATGAGCGGTCATGCGGCCAGATTTTGCGCGGTGGTGGAAGAGGCGGCGGGCGCTTTGCCGGCGGGACGCCCGCGCTCATTGGCGCGTTGCGCGAAAAACGGGGGAGCGCGGGCGTCTCGCCCGCTGCGTGGGACTTTTTTTCCGGACGGCCAGACTGCCGCGTCACTTTCCGATGCAAAACCGGCCGAATATTTCTCCCAGAAGATCGTCGGCGGAAAACTCTCCGGTTATTGCGCTCAACGATCGCTGGGCCATGCGCAGTTCCTCGGCGAACAGTTCCAGGCGCGTCAGATGCGCGCGCGATGCCTGCAGATGTCCGTGTGTTTCGGCGAGGGCGCGCAGGTGCCGCTCGCGGGCGATGAACACGGATTCCGTCGGGCGCCAGCCGGCGATGCGCAGCAATTCTTGTTTCAGCAGGTCGATGCCGTCTCCTTCGCGGGCCGACAGCAGGATCCTCGCGCCGCCCGCGTCCTCGCGCCGTTCGGGCCGCTGCCCGGCCAGGTCGATCTTGTTGTGCGCGGTGATCCGGGCCGGTCCCGGCGGCAGTCGGGCAAGGATGGCTTGGTCCGCTTCGCGTACTCCTTGCCGCGCGTCGACCAGCAGGATCACGACATCGGCTTTTTCGATTTCGCGCCAGGCGCGCGCGATGCCGATCCGTTCGATTTCGTCGCCGGCTTCGCGCAGGCCGGCGGTGTCGATGACGCGCAACGGGATGCCTTCGAGGTGGAGCGTGGCGCGCACCACGTCGCGCGTCGTTCCGGCGTGCGGCGTGACGATCGCCAGTTCGTCGCCGGCCAGGCGGTTGAGCAGGCTCGATTTGCCGACGTTCGGCTGTCCGGCGAGCACGACGCGCAGGCCTTCCCGCAACAGACGGCCCTGCCGCGCGCGGCCGGTGAGTTCGGCCACTCCGGCCAGCAGACGCTCGATCCGGCCCAGGGTGTCCGCCGCTTCCGGGAAATCGATTTCCTCGTCGGGAAAGTCGAGCGCCGCTTCGGCCAGCGTCCGCAATTCGACGAGCTGGGCGAGCAGCCGGCGGATTTCTTGCGAAAACTCGCCTTGTAGGGATCGCATGGCGCCGCGCGCGGCCGCCGCGCTCGCTGCGTCGATCAGATCGATGACGGCTTCGGCCTGGGCGAGGTCGATTTTTCCGTTGAGAAAGGCGCGCCGGGTGAATTCGCCCGGTTCGGCCAGGCGCGCTCCGAGATCGAGACAGCGGGCGAGCAGCATTTGCAGGACGACGCTTCCTCCGTGTCCGTGCAGTTCCAGCACGTCTTCGCCGGTGAAGGAGGCGGGAGCGGGGAAGTGCAGCATCAGGCCGCTGTCGATGCCACTGCCGTCGGCGGCCCTGAATTCGGCGAGGGTGGCGCGGCGCGGCGCCGGTGTCTTGCCGGTCAGCGCGGCGGCGAAGGCGGCCAGGCCGCCGCCCGAGATGCGGACGATGCCGATGCCGCCACGGCCGGGCGCCGTGGCGATGGCGGCGATCGTTTCAGGCCTTGGCGTCGTTGGCGGCCTTTCCGCCACGTTCGATCAGCCGCGTGATCTGCCACTGCTGGGCAATGGACAGGAGGTTGTTGACTACCCAGTAGAGCACCAGGCCGGCGGGGAAAAAGAAGAACATGATGCCGAAGGCGAATGGCATGATCATGGCGATCTTGGCCTGCATCGGGTCGGGCGGCGTCGGGTTGAGTTTGGTCTGGACCAGCATGGTGACCATCATGACGATGGGCAGCACGTAGTACGGGTCTTGCGATGAGAGGTCCTGGATCCACAGGATCCAGGGGGCGTTGCGCATCTCCACGGCGCCCAGCAGCGCCCAGTACAGGGCGATGAAGACGGGTATCTGGATCAGGATCGGCAGGCAGCCTCCCAGCGGATTGACCTTTTCCATCTTGTAGAGATTCATCATCTCCATGTTGAGCTTCTGCTTGTCGTCGCCGCAGCGTTCCTTGAGCACTTGCAGCCGTGGCGCGAGGGCGCGCATCTTGGCCATCGATTTGTAGCTCGCCGCGGAAAGCGGGAAGAACAGCGCCTTGATGAGGATGGTCAGGATGACGATCGACCAGCCCCAGTTGCCGATGACCTTGTTGATGACTTCGAGCAGCCAGAAGATGGGCGCGGCGACGATGGTCAGCCAGCCATAGTCGACGACCAGCGACAGCCCCTGCGCGCCGATGCCGCCTTCCGCCACCGGCTTGGACAATTGGTTGAGTATCGACTGAATCTGCGGGCCGGCGTAGAGCGAGGCGCTGTAGTCGAGTTTGCCGCCGGGAGCGATGGCCGGCACCGGAACGATCAGGCCGGCGGCGACCACCGGATTGGCGCCGCCTTCAAGGCTCCGCGCATAGAATTCGCGCGGCAGGTTTTCCTGCGGAATCCAGGCGGATACAAAGTAGTGCTGGATCATCGCCATCCAGCCGTTGTCGGCTTTTTGCTCGAATTTGGCGCTGCCCTTTTCTATGTCCTTGAAGTCGATCTTCTGGAATTTGCCTTGCTCGGTGTATTCCGCGGGTCCCGTGAAGGTGCTGACCATGCTGCTTTCGCCCGCCGGCGCCTGCGTGTCGCGCTGCAACTGGTAGTAGGCGTGCGCGGCGATTTCCTTCTGGCCGCCATTGTCGATTTCGTGGACGAGGCCGATCAGGTAGCTGTTGCGCTTGAATGTGTAAACCTTGCTCACCTTGACGCCGTTGACCGCGGGCGCTTCGAGCTTCAACTGGATGCTCTCTTCGCCACCGGACAGTTCCCGCTTGCCGGGAAGCGGCGAAAACACCGTTTTGTGGTTGGGCAGGCCCTCGCCGATCAGCCCGCTCTGCGCCGCGTACTTGTGCTGGATGTCAAACAGCTTGAAATTCCTGGAGCTATCCTCTGTCGCCTTGTAGTTATGCAGCTCCAGTCCGATCAGGTCGCCTCCGAGCGTGGATACCTGGGCGGTGAATAGATCGGTGCGGATTTCGATCGTTTCGCCCTTGCCCGCCGCTCCCATCGCCTCCACCGTGGCCGGCGCGGCCGCCGGAACCGCCCCGGAGGACGCCGACGGAACCGGCGCGGCCATCGGCGGCGTGGGCGCGGGCACGGCGGGAACGCCCGAAGACGCCGGAGACGACGCCATTGACGCCGCTTCCCTGGGGTTGTTGTATTGTTGCCAGGCATCCCACAGCATGACCAGCGAGAAAAAGAAGATACTCAACAGGATGAGGCGGCGAATTTCCATGAACAGCCTGCTTGCTTGATGATGGTTTTAAGGAACGGGATCGAAGCCGCCTGGATTCCAGGGATGGCAGCGAATGATGCGTTTCAGCCCGAGATACGCTCCCTTGCATGCTCCATGCTTTTCGATCGCCTGGGCGGCGTAGTCGGAGCAACTGGGAAAAAAGCGGCAATTCTGCCCCAACAGCGGGCTGATCGCATAGCTGTACCCGCGAATCAGTACCAGAAGCAATTTCATGGCCTAGGTCCAATAGTGCACATTTTTTTCAGCAGGTTCCGGATTTCCT
>JAISNE010000006.1 GCA_031276375.1 Accumulibacter sp. | reverse complement strand
TTGTCGAACGCGATCCGGATATCGGCGCGGTTCTTGGTCAATTGCGCGCGCGCGCGCCGCTGGTGCACTGCCTGGGCAACTCTCCGGCCAAAGCCTTGATGGCCAACGCGGTGCTGGCCTTGGGCGCTTTTCCGGCGATGGTTTCCGATGCCGGGGAAGTCGCCTCCTTTGTGCCGCTCTCCGACGCCCTGGTCATCAACCTGGCTTCGCTGACTCATCCCCTGAGCGCGGCCATGCGCCGCGCCGCGCCGGCCGCCGCCGGCAAGCCCTGGCTGCTCGACCCCGCGGCCATCGGCCGTCTGCCCTTGCGTACCGATCTGGCGCGCGAGCTGCTGGCCTTGCGGCCGTCGATCGTCAAAGGCAACGCTTCGGAAATCGTCACTCTCGCCGGCGGGGACGGCCGCCATCGTTGCGCGGACTCGGCGTTGCCGCCGGAGGAAGCCGTTGACGCGGCTGTCTCGCTGGCGCGGAGTACGGGCGGAGCAGTCGCGATCAGCGGGCCGGAAGACTATGTGACCGACGGCGTGGAAACGCTGCGCATTCAGGGCGGCCACCCGTTCATGTCGCGCGTTACCGGCATGGGCTGTTCGCTGGGGGCGATCATGGGCGTTTTTCTGGGGGCCGGGCTTGCGTCCTTGCGCGCGGCGGCGGCCAGCTTCGTTTATGCCAGCGCCGGGGAAAAGGCCGGCGCTGAAGCCGCCGGCTCCGGATCGTTCGTTCCGCTTTTTCTCGATCGTCTTTATCTCGCGGTGAAACAGGCGTGAACCCGGATCCCGGACTGCCGCGGGTAGCGGCCGCTCCTCTGGATCATCCTTCCCCCGTCCTGTCCGCCGATGCGTCGTTTCTGTACAATGAGCGGGCCGGGCGTTCCCGCTCATTTTCGGACTGGCGGCGCTCATACCAAGTTGCGCTCAACAGGCCGTTTATGCTCAAGTCTGACGTGTCGGGATTTCGGTCATTTTTGGCGTATCACGATGGTTTGGCTGCAACTTGGCATAAGTCTCACGAAGCGGGCGAGACGCCCGCGCTCCGGTTCGAGGACTGAGGACAGAAGACTGAAGACAGTAGTATTTGCGGCGCATAGCGCCGGTAACTGGCTGTCCTCTGTCCTCTGTCATCCGGACCGGAGCGCGGGCGTCCCGCCCGCAATGCGAACCGCAGGCTCGCTTACCGCAGTCATTTTTGGCGTATCGCGATGGTTTGGCGGCAACTTGGTATCAAACCTTGAAGAAGAACATATCCACCGTGAATGTCCGCGCAGAGAACGAAGTATCGTTGATGATGGAAGCCTCTGAATCCAGTCCGCCTCCCTGGCCGGCGCAAGAAAATCTCTTCATGCCCGCGGCGTCGAGAGGGGGAGAGGCAACCCGGTTTTTGGAGAAGACCATCCGCGTCATCGAGCGCGGGCTGGAATTGCTCGCCGCGCTGGTTCTGGCGGCGCTCCTGACGGTCGTCTCCTACTCGGTATGCCGGCGTTATCTGGGCTTTGGCGGCGCCGACGGCGCCGACGAACTGGCCACCTGGCTGTATATCCATATCATTTTCATCGGCTTTCCCCTGGCCGCGGAAAGCGCCCTGTCCATGCGCCTGGATTTCCTGGTGCGAAAACTGCGCGGCCTGCCGCTGGCGGCGGCCGAGCTCCTGAGTCACGCCATCGTCATCCATGCTTCGCTCTTTCTCATATCCGCCGGACTGGTGGTCATGTCGAAACTGACTGGAGCTTCCATGCTCCTGGGCTGGCCCGAATGGTGCCGTTTCGCCCCGGCCCCCGCGGCGGGCGCGCTGAGCTGCCTGCTCACGCTGTTGCGCCTCGCCGCGAGCGGACGCCGCCCGGTTTTCATTGTGACCAGCCTGGCTCTGGGGACGCTGTTTTTCCTCTTCGGCAGATACGGCGCATTGCCTTTCGGCTTGATGCCCAGCGCGACCGCTTCGATCATCGGGCTGGCGGGCTTGTTTCTCGGCGCGCCGCTGCCGCACGCCTTGCTTTCGGCGCTGGCCTTGTCCATCCCCTTCGGCAGCCTGCTGCCGGAGGCGGCCATCCTCCAGAATACCGTCGTCGGCGCCAGTTCCTTCCTGCTGCTGGCCATTCCCTTCTTCCTGCTGGCCGGCGGGCTGATCAGCTCGACCAGTCTGGCGGAAAAACTGGTGGCCTTCGCCGACGCGCTGATCGGGCACTTGCGCGGCGGCCTGGGTTACACCGCCTTGTTGAGCAATCTCTTTTTTTCCGGCATTTCCGGTTCCTCCGTGGCCGATGTCGCCTTCGGCGTCAAGGTGCTGGGGCCGGGATTGAAAGAGCGCGGCTATACGCCGGAGAGGACGGCCGCCATCATCGCCGCCACGGCCATGCTGCCCAACATCGTCCCGCCCTCGGTGGCTTTTCTGATGCTGGCGGCGGCCACCGATCTTTCGGTGAAATCGCTGTTCATGGGGGGACTGGCCGGCGGTCTGGCGCTGGCCCTGGCCTTTGCCGTGGCGCTGCGCCACATCTCCAGCGAACAAGGCCGCGCCCGCCCGGCCCCTTTACGGGAAAAAGCGCGAACCTTTGTCGCCGCCCTGCCCGTGCTGGGCTTGATCGTCATCATCCTGCTGGGAATCCGCATGGGCCTCGTCACCACCACCGAGGCCAGCGCCCTGGCGGCGCTGTATTCCCTGGCGATCGCCGCGTCATGGCTGCGCCGGCGCCGGGAACATCCGCGCTTGCTGCTGCAAGCCTTCGTCCTGGCCGGACGGGAAACTTCCGCCATTGGCCTGCTCATCGGGACTTCCGCGCCCTTCGTGTTCATTCTGGCCCAGGACCAGGCGCCCGCCGCCATCGCCAGTTACATGAGCGCGCTGGGGAACGGGCCTTTCGCCTTTCTCCTGCTGGCCAATCTGGCGCTGATACTTTTCGGACTTTGCCTCGAAGTGGGCGTGGGCATCATGCTGCTGGCCCCCCTGCTGATGCCCGTCGCCGTTCAGGCGGGCGTCGATCCGATACACTTCGGTGTCATCATGGTCATGAACCTGATGCTTGGCAGCCTCACTCCGCCGGTCGGCCTGCTGGTATTCATGGCCGCCGGACTGAGCGGGGTCGAAGCCGACAAGGTGTTCCGGGCCGCCTTGCCGCTGATGGGCGCGGCCCTGGCGACCCTGCTCGCGCTATCCGTTTTCGCCGGCTTTTCGGCCATTTACGGATAGGTTTATCAACAATGTTTCATGAGGAAAAAAACCATGTCACCCAAAAAAACGTTCAGACAGGGAATCCTGCTGACGCTGGCGCTGGCCTTGCCGCTATCCGGGCCGGCGCTGGCGGCGTCCCGTGTCCATACGGTCACCATCGGCACCCTGGTCGGCGAGAACAAACCGGAAACCCAGGCCTGGCGCTTCATCAGGGATAAAATCGAAAGCCGCCTGCCGGGACGTTTTGCCTTTCGCATCGTCCCCAACGCCGCCCTGGGCGTCGGGGAAAAAGAACTCGTCGAAGGCATCCAGCTCGGCTCGGTCACCGGCATGGTGAGCACCATTTCCGCGCTCAACCAGTTTTCGCCGGCGGCCCAGCTCCTGGATCTGCCCTTCATCCTGAAAGACCGGGATCATCTGAAAAGAGTGCTGGACGGCCCGCTGGGCGATGAGCTAAAGCGCGACCTGGAGGCGAAGGGTTTCGTCGTCCTGGGCTACGTCAACTACGGCGTGCGTTATCTCTTCTCCAAGGAAGCGATCACTTCCCCGGAACAGCTCGCGGGCAAGCGCGTGCGCTCCATCCCCAATCCGGTGCATACGAAAATGTGGCAGGCTTTCCAGGCCCAGCCCGTCACGCTGCCCATCGCCGAAACCTACAACGCGCTCTCGACCGGCGTGGTGGACGCCATGGACCTGAACAAATCGGCCTACGCCGCCCTCAAGCTGTACGAAGTGGTGCCGTACCTGAACGAAACGGCGCACATCTGGGCCAGCGGCGCGATCCACGTATCCGG
>JAISNE010000451.1 GCA_031276375.1 Accumulibacter sp. | reverse complement strand
CTGACGACTCTTTACGCGAACGACAAGGATCGGCGTCACCGGGTGAATGGAACGGTCGTGCGTGTCATCGAGTACGCGCTCGACGGTCTTCCCGATGCCGAGCCTTCCTATCGCCTCGTCACCCATTGGCGGGGTATCGACACGGCGCCCGCGACCGAGCTGGCCGCGCTCTATCACCGCCGTTGGACGATCGAGCAGGCCTTCGATGAACTCAAGACCCGCCTGGCGACACGCGCCGTGACCCTGCGAAGCAAACGCCCCGAACTCGTCGAACTCGTCGAACAGGAGTTCCACGCGCTCCTCCTGGCGCACACCGCCATTCGCAAACTGATGAGCCAAGCGGCACAGAGCACTCAACAGGCCGCCGAGGACTTATCCTTCGTTCACGCGCTACGCGTCATCAAACGCCGTCTCCCCGCTTCCGCGGCCCTTCCCCCCCCTGAGTACCGCCCTACCTGGTTCGATAGCCTCTTGCGAGAGATCGCCTCCGGTCATGTCGTTTCCAGTCGTGGCAAGCGCAACCCGCGCGGCGTCAAAAGAAAGATGAGCAACTTCAAGCTCCGAAAACGCAAGCATCCTCTCAATCAACTTTGCCGGCCAATAATACGAATATTTTCTAAATGAACAGTATTGTGGCTAGGCGAGGGTTTATCAAAGAGCCGTTTCGGGGGGAGAAGGGATCGAAGGGGGTTCGGAATCATGCGAATCTCAGCCGGGAGGAAGAAGAGAGATTTCTGGCGCCTTTTCTTGAAAGGGCGAGGGTGGGAGGACTCTTGGTCGTCGGGGAGATTCACCGGGCCTTGGAAGAGCGGCTGGGGCGAGCCGTGGCGCGAGCGTCGGCCTACAATTTGCGGCATCGTCATGGCTGGAGAAAGTTGGCGCCGGACAAACGACATGTCCTGGCCGATGTACAAGCGCAGGAAGAGTGGAAAAAAACTGCCGGAAGTTCTCCGGAGAATCCGGAAGACTTGGAAGAGGAAAGGCTCGCTGAGGTTGATGTTTCAGGACGAAGCGCGTTTTGGCCGTATTACGGAAAGTCGGCGTTGTTGGTGTCCGAAGCCGGAACGTCCGGTGTGTCCCAGCATGATCTGTCGAGAATACATCTACGCCTATGGTGCGGTGAATCTCCTGGACGGTCAATGGGACAGCCTGATTCTCCCCTACGGCAACACCTCCTGTATGCCAATATTCCTCGACGAAATCGCTCAAAGGTATGCGACTGACCGCATCGTGATGGTGATGGACGGGGCAGGCTGGCACAAGAGTAGCGACTTGAAGGTGCCAAAAAACATGCGCCTGCTTCTCTTGCCTCCTCATTCTCCGGAACTGAATCCGGTCGAGAACATCTGGGAAGATATCCGTGAAAAATATTTTCATAACCGCGTCTTCCCTTCGCTCGATGCTGTCGAGGACCATCTGCTGACCAGCCTTAAACATTTGGAAGATCATCCAGAAATTACCCATTCCATTTCTTCTTGGGATTGGATTATTAACGCAATTCCAAATTAGAAACCGAATCAGATGGGGGAATTCCTCCAGATTCTGCTGCTGCCGCCGCCAGGAAACGATCCACGGATACGCCGCCATGTCGGCAATGGAATAATCACCGGCGACGAACTCGCGGTCGGAAAGGCGCCGGTCGAGCACGCCGTACAGCCGGTTCGTCTCCTTCACGTAGCGGTCGATGGCATAGGGAATCTTCTCCGGCGCGTACTGGCTGAAATGATGGTTCTGTCCGGCCATGGGGCCGAGTCCGCCCATCTGCCAGAAAAGCCATTGCAGAGTCTCCACGCGGCCCCTCGGACCGGATGCGATGAACCGGCCGGTCTTCTCGGCCAGATAAAGCAGAATCGCCCCCGATTCAAAGACCGGGATCGGCGCCCCGCTGTCGGCCGGCGCGTGATCCACGATCGCCGGAATACGGTTGTTCGGCGAAATCCGCAGGAAATCCGGCTGAAACTGATCGCCCCTGGAAATGTTGATCGGAACGATCCGATAGGGAATTCGCGTTTCCTCCAGGAATATCGTGATCTTGTGACCGTTGGGGGTCGTCCAGTAATAAAGGTCGATCATGAGCGTGTCTCTTTCGCGCGAAAACGTTGATTAAACCGGAATCCATCGTTCCTTGGCCGCCGGAGTCCAAAATATCACGGGACTGAAGCAACAGGATGAAGCATGCAGCGCAAGGAAGCAATGGATGAAGGCAGAAAACCATGCCCTCGCTTGGAGGGCATGGCATCCTGAATGTCCGCCATTTCGACACGCACGCGTGTCGCATCTTGGCTTTCTCAAGGCTTGTCGAAATACGAAACGCCTCGTCTCTTGGCGAGGCAAACGGCTTCGGCTGGAAATGCCGTATTTCCCGTTCAGGCCGTCATGCCTTTTCTCGCATCGAAGGTTTCCCTGTCCAGATCTCCCAGGACCGCGGCCGTGGTCACCATGCCCACGGTGTCGCCGGTGACGTTCAGCATGGTGTTGGGCATGTCGATCAATCGATAGATGCCCGCGATCCAGGGCACGATGGTCAGGGGCAGGCCCATGCTCTGCATCATGATGGCCGCCATCATGATGCCGCCGCCGGGAACGCCGGCCACGCCCGCCGCCATGATGATGCCCAGAAGAACGATGATCGCCAACTGCCCGAAACCGAAATCGATGCCGTACATCTGGGCGGCGAAAATAGCGTAAATGGGCATTTCCGCGCAGCAGGCCTGCATGTTGAGCGTCGCCGCCGGAGGCGCCAGCAAGTCGACCGTCTCCTTGGGAACTCCCGCCCGCTCCTTGGAGCACTTCATCGTCAACGGCAGGGTGGCGCTGGAACTGCATGTGGAGAAAGCCAGCAGCATGGCCGGGTAGATGTTGAGGTAATGCTGCAAGGGCCTGACCTTTGCGATGAATTTCAGGATGAGCGGGAAAAAGATCACGATGATCGTGGCGTAGGCGACATACTGGGTAAGCAGCATTTTGCCGAGCCCCGTGAGCACTTCCTGTCCCAGCGTGCCGGTCACGTCGGCCATGAGACAGAATACGCCGATCGGCGCGAAGTACATGACGATCTCGACGATCCGGATGATCAGCGTGTTGCCGTAGTCGAAAAAGCGGACGATGCAGTCGCGGACGCTCTTTTCGCTGACCAGCGTCGCGATGGCCATGCCGACGAAAAGGGAGAACACGATGACCTGCAAAATGTTGAACTGGGCAAAGGACGCGGCCACGTTGTCGGGAATCCATTTGACGAGGCTCTCGACGAGACTGACGCCCTCGGTGCTGAATTTCTCCCCGGCGTCGAGCTGGATGCCCGCGCCAGGCTGGATGATGTAAGACCAGACGATGCCGCAGGTGGCGGATATGGCGGAGGCGGCCGCCCAATACACGAGGAAGGTGCCGCCGACCTTTTTCAGCTTCCGCAGATCGGCGATGCTCGCCACGCCGGAGATGATGGAAAAGAATATCAGCGGCAGAATCGTCATCTTCAACAGGCGAATGAAGACGTTGCCGACCGGAGTCGTCACCTGTCCCCATAGGTCGTGGCTGCCCTTGAACACCCAACCCAGTGCGGCGCCGGCCACCATCGCGATCAGCAATTGCGTGGCCAACCCGATTTTTTTCTTTCCGTTCGTCATCATGCTTCCTTTGAAAGAGAGTAAAAACAATGAATTCAAGCGCGAAACCCCACACTGCGAACACGAAAATCCGTTTTTCAGGGAGCTTGGGCCTGATGTGTCGTGAAGCGATCGCGCGGATCAGGAACGCAAGAAGAATGCCAGGATCGCTGCCTTCCGTGGCAGGGCGGCCGCTCCCGACCGCTCCCGCGCAGGACGGGAAGGCACAGGAATGGTGCGTCAATGCCCAAGCCTGGTGCGCGTTCGCCGTTTGCGTCCATGCGGTCCACCTCGTTCAAGGCTTGTCGAAATACTCCGCGAGCTTCTCATGATCCCGCGTCATGCCCAGCGCCAGGATCAGCTTGATGCGTGCCTTCTGCGCATTGATCTCGCCGCCCAGGATGACGCCCGCTTCGAGCTGGCGCTTTACTCCGCCATCGTAAGCGTAGACGTCGAGCACGCGCCCGCCGAGGCAACGAGTGGTGATCACCACCGGAATGCCGCTATCCACGGCATGTTTCATGCCCTTGAAGGCGCCCGGCGGGACGTTGCCCCGCCCGAAGCCTTCCACCACGATGCCGCTGACCTTCCTTTCCACCAAGAAGTTGAACAGGGTATCGTCGGCCCCGGCGAACAGCTTGATGAGGAACACCTTGTCGTCGATCTCGGTCGGATGGATTTTCTGCGGCTCGAGCGGCGCGCGGCGAAAGATCACCCGGTCGGCGTCGACGTAGCCCAGGGGCCCCCAGAAAGGCGAGGCGAAAGTCTTGGGGTTGGCGGAATGGGTCTTGGTCACTTCCCGCGCGGCGTGGATTTCCTCGTTGAGCACCACCAGGGCGCCTTTCCCGCGCGCAAGGGGCGAGGCGGCGGCGCGCACCGCGCAGAGGATGTTCATCGGACCGTCGGCGCTGGTTTCCGCCGCGCTGCGCATGGCGGCGGTCAGGCACACCGGCTTGTCGCTGTCGATGTAGATATCCATGAAATACGCCGATTCCTCAAGGGTATCGGTGCCGTGGGTGATCACCGCTCCCGATACGTTCGGTTCGGCAAGCGCTTCCTCGACTTTCCGGGCGAGGTCGAGCATCAGGCGCGGCGTCATGTGCGGGCTGGGGATATTGGAAAACTCCCGAACCTCCACCGGGCAAACATCGGCAAGAGGAGGCACGGCCTTGATGAGTTCCGGGCCGCTCACCGCCGGAACCGCGCCGCCGCTCACGGGGTCGTGGCGCATGGCGATGGTACCGCCGGTCGTAAAAACGATGACTTTTTCTTTCATGATGGAATCCTTTGAACGGAAGGGAACATCAGCAACGAGTCGATGTCCCCCTTGAAGGAATGGGTTCTCAGATGCTCCACCGCCTGCGGCAAGCGGGCATGGAGTTCCGGAACCGCGCCCTTGACCACCGCGGCGAGCCGCGCCACTTCGTCTTCCGTGAAGTAAGGGAAGACATAGGTGTCATGGTAGGCCTTGGGAACGATCAGGCTGATGACCGCGCCGGTTCCGGGCATGGCGCCGGTGCCGCCGATCACCTCGTGCAGCCTGTCCGACATGAAGCTGACGCCGGCGCCGTCCTCGCTCACCAGGCGGGCCAGCGTCATCAGCGCCTTGCGTTTTTCCTGGGCGAAACGGGCATTTATCAGATCCTTGCCGGCGGCGATGATGGCGTCTCCCAGCTTTTTCGTGCTCGCTTCCAGCGCGCCCGGAACGCGCTTCATCACGTCGCCACGGGAAAGCACCTTGTATCCGAGCTTTTTGGCGGAGGCCTCCAGAGCGGCGGCGACCACCGGGTTGTCGTCCACGGGGTCCGCGCGCACGAGAAAGTATTCCTCCGTGGCGGTATCGGAATAGGCGGGGGAATAGACCTTGCCCTCGATGATGAAGGTCGGAAGCTCGCCCATGCCGAGCGCCGCCATCACCTTCTTCTTGGAACCGCCGAAGGCGTTGCCTTCCAGATCCTCCACCGGTCCCGTGCCGTCGGGCGTGGCGTTCACGGTCGCCAGCACCGCGAGCGGAATGCCGTCGAGTTCCATGATCGTTCCGGCGATCAAACCGCAGCAGTCGCCAATGTTTTCGACGGCATGGACGAAACGCTCGGGATGGTTTTTGATGAAGCTGTCCACGGCGGCGTTGGCGATGGCGGTTTGCAGCGCCACCGGCGCTTCATGGACGCCCTGCCCGTATATTCGTCCGAAGGCTTCCATGACGAGCGTTTGCGTGCGCACCGCGTCGCGCCCCTCCAGCGCCTTGGCGAGCCGCGCTTCATGTACCGTGATGCCGCGCCGAGGGGTGCCGACGCCGATGCCGCCGCTCGCCGTTTCCACGGTGAAACGGCCATTGACGCCGGTTTCCGCCGTGACGCTCCGGATCGTGAGCGGCAAGCCCGACGCCTCCTGAAAAAGCGTCAGCACTGCGGCCAGGCCGCCGGAATCTTCCTGCAAATACTGGTTGTGACTGTGGCAATGACCGGTGCCCGCATGCCCCACTATACCGATATGTGCCTGTTTTTTATCGCAAAATCTGATGCGCATGAGAACCTCCGCAGCTCTTTCCGGCAACGGCGCTTCGTTGAAACGCCCGCGCCGGATGCGGAACACCGCGCCCGATCCGGCGCGGCTCGAAGAGTTTCAGGCGGCGCCGAAGATGAGGGCGAGCGCCAAGGCCATCAGCGTTCCGCAGAAGATGGACGGGCGCTGGAACTTGTTCGCCTCTTTCAGATCGGACCCCGGAATCACCGGAATCACCGTCGCCAGCGCGGCCACCGGACCGCCGGTCAGGAAGTATTGCATGGTGGACGCGCCGCCGCCGGCGGCGATCACGGCGGCGAGCGGACCGGCTCCCGCCCCGACGACCAGATGGATAAATGATAAACAACAACCACGCCACGTACAAGACCGGATACGCGGGGTCGCAGGGCGGGTGATGGACTTCCAGGGCGTCCTCCATCGCGCTACAAGGGCCGTGCTTTCCTTGGGCGGGATCTTCCAATAATTTCCGGAGGCGAGGCTTGAGTTCGTTTTGTTTTTGTACCCTTATTCAGGGGGGCAATCAAAAGTGGGGGAACCGGGAGCGAAGATTTCCCCATTTCGCCATTTCCTTGGCAAGTGCGATTGCCCTGCCCATCGAGTCCTTGCTTTCCAGCGTGACTGACTACCAGGATAATGTCCCGGCAGACGTTTAGGAAACGCAGCGCAACAAGCCATCGAGCACCAGCATTTCCTCCATCGTGTAGGGGATGCCGAGGCAAGGCGCGATACGGTAGGCCGCGCCGCCGGTCATCAGGCAGCGCACGGCGCCCTCGCTGGCGGCCCTGGCGTACATTCGCTCGATGGCCCCGGCCTGCGCGTGCAGACAGCCGGAAATGATGGCGTCCATCGTGTTGCGCGGCTCGCCGCGATACTCGCCCTCGGCCACCGGCAACTGCGCGGTATTCCGGGCCAGCGCCGCGCACATCAGGCGCACGCCCGGCAGAATCAGCCCGCCGCGGAAATCGCCGGCGGCGTCGAGCCAGTCGACCGTCGTCGCGGTTCCCGCGCAAACGACCAGGCAGGCGTCCAGGGTCATGCCGCGCGCGCCGATCATCGCCGCCCAGCGGTCCGCGCCGAGCCGTTCGGGCCGCTCGTAGCCGTTGCGCACGCCGTGGGCGGCGGCGGTGGAGCGCACCCAGCGCAAGCGCCGGCCGAAGGCGGCGGCGGCGGCCTCGATGGCCGCCTCGACCGCCGGCCCGGCAACGCAGCAGGCCACCACGTCCGTGGCGTTCGCCCACAGGTTCGCGGCGTCGGCCAGCCGGTCGACGTCCTCGGTCGGCAGGTTGCCCTGCTCGCGCCAAGACGCGCCGTCGCGCACCCCCCACTTGATGCGCGAATTGCCGGCGTCGATGGCGGCGATCATGACGATCTCAACGAAACATCGCCGGACAGACAGCGCTCCAGCCCGTCCGCCGTGCGTACCAGCAGCGCCCCATCGGCATCGGCGCCGGCGCAGATCCCTTCCCGCTCGACGCGCCCATCGCGGAGCAGGCGCACCGGCCGCCCCTGCCAGGCATGGCACGCATGCCAGGCCTCGCGCAGACCGGCAAAGCCGTCCGCGGCGAAACGCTCGAAAACCCGCGCCAGTTCGGCCAGCAGCCGGGCCAGCAGGACGTTCCGGTCGGGCGGCGCGGCGACGATCCGCGCCAGCGCGGTGGGCGGCAAGGCGGCGATCCCGCTTTCCCCGATGTTTTCCGGGAGACGCAGATTCAGCCCGATGCCGACGACCGCGCGGGCGCTCCCGCCGCCGGCCTTGAGTTCGATCAGGATGCCGCCCAGCTTGGCCTCGCCGTAAAGGATGTCGTTCGGCCACTTGAGCATGACGCCGCCCACGCCGCAACGCGCCAGCGCGCGCACGACGGCCACGCCGACCGCCAGCGAAAGTCCGGAAAGACGCTCAAGCCCGCCGGGAAAAGCCCACAGGACGGAGAAAGTCAGGCTGGCCTCGGGCGAGGCGACCCATGTCCGCCCCCGGCTGCCGCGTCCGGCGGTCTGCCGGTCGGCGACCAGCACCGTGCCCGAAGGCGCGTCCTCCGCCCGCTCCATCAACACGAGGTTCGTGGAAGAACATTCGGCCACGGCGACAATCTCGAAACGCCCGCCCACTTCATCCCCCTCCAGGAGAGCGTTCACGCGAGCCGGATCGATCAGCAGGGAAGGGGCGTCGGACATGGTTGGCGCGGTTCGGGAACCGCCATTATCGCGGAAACGACGGTTGATACACGATGCGGCGGGAAATGTAAACGGGAGTAAACGAGAAAGCGCAAAGAGACGCGGCCCCGGCAGGCCGGACGGGATTTCCGTTTTCCCGGAAGGTTTTTTCTACCGGCTTCCAAGCCGCCGCCGGCGCGGTTTCCCGCCGCCCGCCTCACTCCGAGGCGAAGATGCTGCCCAGCTTGTCCATGCGTTCGAGCGCCATGCCGCAGCCGCGCGCCACGCAGGTCAACGGTTCCTCGGCGACGATCACCGGCAGGCCGGTTTCTTCCATCAGCAGGCGGTCGATGTCGCGCAGCAGCGCGCCGCCGCCGGTCAGGATCATGCCCTTGTCGGCGATGTCGGCGCCGAGTTCCGGCGGTGTTTTTTCCAGCGCGGACTTGACCGCCGAAACGATGCTATTGAGCGGCTCGGTCAACGCTTCGAGGATTTCGTTCGAGGAGATGGTGAACTTGCGCGGAATGCCCTCGGCCTTGTTGATGCCCGAGACTTCCATGTCGAGCACCTCGGTGCCCGGAAAGGCGGAGCCGATTTTCTTCTTGACGCCTTCGGCGGTGTTTTCGCCGATCTGCATGCTGTAGTTGCGGTTGATGTAGTTGATGATCGCCTCGTCGAGCTTGTCGCCGCCGACACGCACCGAGCAGGCGTAAACCATGCCGCCGAGCGAGATGACGCCGACCTCGGTGGTGCCGCCGCCGATGTCGACGATCATCGAGCCGGTCGGTTCGGACACCGGCAGGCCGGCGCCGATCGCCGCCGCCATCGGCTCCTCGATCAGGAACACCTGGCTCGCGCCGGCGCCGAGCGCCGATTCGCGGATCGCGCGGCGTTCCACCTGGGTCGAGCCCGACGGCACGCAGATGATGATGCGCGGACTCGGGGAGAGCAGGCGCGAATCGTGCACCTTGCGGATGAATTGCTTGAGCATTTGCTCGGTGACGGTGAAATCGGCGATCACGCCGTCCTTCATCGGACGGATGACGGTGATCGCGCCCGGCGCCTTGCCGAGCATTTCCTTGGCGCTCTGGCCGACGGCCTGGATCGTCTTGCGGGCGTTCGGGCCGCCCTCCGTGCGTATCGCCACGACCGAAGGCTCATCCAGGACGATCCCCTTGCCGCGCACGTAGATCAAGGTATTGGCGGTGCCGAGGTCAATGGCCAGGTCATTGGAAAAATAACTGCGCAAAAAACTGAACATGCGTTTCTATCCGTTGGAAAAGGTCCGGGAAAACTGCGGATGGCAAGTCGTTTATGATACCTTATATGGCATTCCGATTTTACATCCTGTTGATTTATCGACCATGCCGCTCACTCTGGAACAAGTCCGGCGAATTGCCCGGCTCGCCCGCATCGAAATCAGTGACGCCGAGGCGGAAAACACGCTTGGCCACCTGAACAGGATATTTTCCCTGATCGAGGAAATGCAGGCCGTCGACACGCGCGGCGTCGAGCCGATGGCGCACGCGCGGGATCTGGCGCAGCGCCTGCGCGATGACGAAATCACCGAAACGAACCGCCGGGAGTCCTATCAGGCCGTGGCGCCCGAAACCGAGGCGGGCCTTTACCTGGTGCCCAGGGTGATCGAATAACGGCAAGGAGGGAAGAGCGCGGACGGGTTTTTCCGTGCCGCCGCTTCCGCAACGGACCATGATCGACAAAACGCTCAAACAACTCTCGCAAGCCCTGGCGGCCAGGGAAATCTCATCGGTCGAGCTGACCGGGCTGTACCTGGAGCGCATCGAAAGACTCGATCCGCGAATCAATGCCTACGTCACCGTCGACCCGGAAAAAACGCTGGCGCGGGCTGAGGCCGCCGACGCCAGGCGCGCGGCGGGCGAAGCCGGGCCGCTCACCGGGATTCCGCTCGCGCAGAAGGACATCTTCTGCGCCGAAGGCTGGCGGACGACCTGCGGCTCGAAGATGCTCGGCAACTTCGTCAGCCCCTACGACGCCGCGGTGATCGAGCGCTTCAACGCCGCCGGCGCGGTCCTCCTCGGCAAAACGAACATGGACGAGTTCGCCATGGGCTCGTCGACCGAAACATCGTACTTCGGCGTCACGCGCAATCCCTGGGATCCCGAACGCATCCCCGGCGGTTCCTCGGGCGGATCGGCCGCCGCCGTCGCCGCGCTGCTCGCGCCGGCGGCCACCGGCACCGACACCGGCGGATCGATCCGCCAGCCCTCGGCGATGTGCAACCTGACGGGAATCAAGCCGACCTACGGCGTCGTCTCGCGCTACGGCATGATCGCCTACGCCTCGTCGCTCGACCAGGGCGGCCCGATGGCGCGCGCGGCCGAGGATTGCGCCCTTTTGCTCAACGTCATGGCCGGTTTCGACGCGCGCGACTCGACCAGCCTCGACCGCCCGGCCGAGGACTACGCGCGCGCGCTGGAAGAACCCCTGGCCGGGCTGAGGATCGGCCTGCCGAAAGAATTCTTCGGGGAAGGCTGCGACGCCGGCGTGATGCGTTGCATCGAGGAGGCCCTCGCCGAATACCGCGGGCTTGGCGCGGAAACCGTCGAAGTCGGCCTGCCGCACATGAAGCTGGCGGTCCCCGCGTACTACGTGATCGCCCCGGCGGAAGCGAGTTCGAATCTGGCGCGCTACGACGGCGTGCGCTACGGGCATCGCGCGAAGGATTTCGCCGACCTTGCCGAGATGTACATGAAGACGCGCGCGCAGGGTTTCGGCGACGAGGTGAAACGGCGCGTCCTGATCGGCACTTACGTGCTCTCGCACGGCTATTACGACGCCTATTATCTGCAAGCGCAGCGCGTCCGCCGGCTGATCGCCGAGGATTTCGGCAAGGCCTTCCGGCAGTGCGACGTCATCATGGGGCCGACCAGCCCGAGCACCGCGTTTCGCATCGGAGAAAAGACCTCCGACCCGGTGCGCATGTACCTCTCGGACATCTACACGATCGCGGTCAATCTGGCCGGATTGCCGGCGATGAGCGTGCCCGCGGGCTTTTCCGACGG
>JAISNE010000212.1 GCA_031276375.1 Accumulibacter sp. | reverse complement strand
GCTTGCTTGCTTGCTTGCTTGCTTGCTTGCTTGCTTGCTTGCTTGCTTGCTTGCTTGCTTGCTTGCTTGCTTGCAAAAATTGTGGCGGCGAATGTCATTTTGTCAAGTCTTTTTACACTTTTTTTTGAAGGGACTTCCAGGCCGGACGGCACGCCTTTCAAATACGGAACGAATGAAGATCATGAATCGATGTAACGGCGCGTGACATCATTCTACAACACTATGCTTGAGTGTAAACGAATTTTTTGGCCTGTCTATTCGATAGTTGCGTCCACGATGGCCCTCAGTGTCCGCCCTACGCCTCGCCATCCCCGGAAGCGGCGTGTCCGCTGTCCGCCGCGGTCTTGTCTCCCGGCTCGTTCCGTTCCGGGAAGCGGGACAACAGGACCTTATCCACGCGGTTCTTGTCCATATCCACGACTTCGAAGCGGAAACCGGCGGTTACAAGGCTGTCCGCCACGGCGGGGATTCGTCCCAGGATGTACATGATCAGCCCGCCCAGGGTGTTGTAGGCGTTCTCGTCCTCGCCGGGGAAATCGTCCTCGATTTCGATGGCCGATTTGAGGCGCTCGATGGTCACGCTGCCGTCGATCAGCCAGGAACTGTCGTCCCGCTGAACGATATCTTCCATTTCCGAGGTGTCGGACGAGGGAATGTCGCCGACGATCGCGGCCAGCACGTCGGTCAGGGTCACCATCCCTTGCAGTTCGCCGTATTCGTCGACGATCAGCGCGCATTGCTGGCGCGTCTTGCGGAAGCTTTCCAGCAGATGGGTGGTGGTCACGCCTTCGGGCATGTACAGGGGGGAGCGCAAGTACGGCTCGATATCGAGTTTCTGGCCGGTCAGCGCCAGTTTCAGCAGGTCGACCGTGCGCAGCATGCCGACGATGTGCTCCAGTCCATCGCGGCAGACCACGATGCGCGTAAACGGACTCTCGGACAGGCAGGCCCGGATTTCTTCCTCGGGGGCGTCGAGGTCGAGGGAGTAGATGTCGTTGCGATGCGTCATGATCGCGGCGATCCGCTGCTCGTCGAGCCGCAGCACATTGGAGACGATGGCCTGTTCGCTCTCGTGGAAAACGCCGGCCTCGGCCCCTTGCTCCATCAGCACGTTGATTTCGTCGTCGCTGACCGGCGCCTCGGCGCTTGGCCGGGCGCCGATGAAACGCAGAATCAGGCCGGACGACGAGGACAGCAGCCAGACCAGCGGGCGCGCCGCGCGCGAGAAAAAAATCATCGGCGAGGCGATGATCGCCGCGATCGCTTCGGGCGCCAGCAGGCCCAGGCGCTTCGGCACGAGTTCGCCGATCACCACCGAGAAATAGGTCAGCAGGACCACGACGACGGTCAGCGACAGTCCTTGCGCGTAGGCTTGCAGCCAGGCGAAACCGGACAGCCATTCGCCGAGCGGCTCGGCCAGCGCGTTTTCCCCGATGGCGCCGCTGAGAATCCCCACGGTGGTGATTCCCACCTGGATGGTCGACAGGAAAGCCGACGGCTCATTGCTTAGATTCAGGGCGGTTTTGGCTCCGGGGGAACCGTCGTCGGCGAGTTTTTGCAGGCGCGATTTCCTGGAGGAAACAATGGCGATTTCCGACATGGCCAGCAGGCCATTGACCAGGATCAGCAGCAGCAGCAGGAATATATCCATCCGTGTGTTCGAGAATGTCCTCGCCCGTTCTCCGTCTTGCCCCCAATTATACCGATCCGCCACGGCGCGCACGGGAAACGCTCGAAACACTTTCTTCCGCGCTCACCGGCGTTTTCCGGCGCGCCGGCCGTGCTCAAGCGCCGCGCCAGTGCGTGGCCTTGCCCGGACCTTCGACGGCGACGATGGCTTTGGCATGATTGAAATCGCCGGTATAGCCCGATGCGAAAAGGCAGCAGGCCAACTGGTTGGCCATCGGGGAAGGCAGCCCGATTTCGCCGGCCAGGACCTTGCGCGTCCAGTCCGCGGTCGTTTTCGCGTCGCACGATTCGGGCAGGTTCGACGCTTTCAGGTTGTCGTGCTCGGCTTCGAAGAGGATTTCGGTCGTTCCGTCGTGCAGGTATTCGATCCGCGGCCGGCGCCTGGGATTGGCGTAGGGTTCTCCCTCGGTCGCCCTGAGCAGCAGGCCGCGGAGGCCCCGCGCGCCGATCATTCCGCGCATCAAGTCCAGATACCCCGGATGCGTCGCCGCCGCCACCAGCACGCCTTCGCCCCGGAACGGGTCGAGCATCTTGACCAGGGCGTGCGCGCTGTTGCGCAGGCCAAGGCGGCTGCGCAGCAGCAGCAGATTGTTCAGGCCCGGCGAAATCGCCGACAGCGGCAAGACGGCCAGGCCGCTTTCATCGAGCGCCCGTTGTCCCTGCGCCACGCTGACGCAGGGCATCCGCTCGAACTCGCGGAAAACCTGCGCCGCGGTCACCCGGCCATATCCTTCGATCAATCCGTGAACCAGCACCGGAACGCCATAACGCTGGAGAAGCAAAGCCAGCAGCGGCGTCAGGTTGATGCTTTTGCGCGCGCCGTTGTAGGAAGGAAGGACGATCGGCCGCGGCCGCCCCGACGGGCGCCGCAGCGAGTAATGGCGCTCGTTCAGCGCGGCGGAGAAGCCGAGCATCTCGTCGATGCTTTCCCCTTTCAGACGCAAGGCGGTCACGATGGCTCCGAGTTCGAGTTCGGGCACGCCGCCATCGAGCATCGCGCCGAAGAGTTGCCGCGCCTCGTCGCGCGTGAGGTCGCGGGCGCCCTCGCGGCCTTTTCCCATGTCCCGAATGAAATGCGCGTAATTCATCGTAAACTCAACTCCGGTTTGAAACCCCGCCCTTCGGGGCGGCAAGTAGGGCCGGCTTCCAGCCGGCCATTCATGAACCCTGGCCGGCAGGATGCCGGCCCCACTTTGCTTGCCGCCGCTCCCGAAAGATGAGCCGGTCAACGAAACGCGCCGCCTGGCGGAGCGATGTTGACCGGCGGCAAGGATTGCTTTGCCGGTGAGTGAGCAACACTTGTGCCAGACGCTCGTGGAACGCGGAAAGCGCGGAGAAGAGCGGTTTCCGTATTTTTCCAGGCTTTTCCCGACGCCTTTCTCCGTGAATTCTCCGGGCCGCTCGTGCTTTCCGCCGCGCCGGCCGCCGATCGAGCGCTTTTCCCGCGGCCATCGAACCCGGTCATGGTCACGGCGTGCCGCCATGCGCACGGCCTCCGCACCCTGTTGGTGCGGCCGGACGCGCGCAACGCCTCGCCACGGAGCCTATTTGATCCGCTGCAGCTTCGGACGCTTGGGCGGCGGCGTGGGGTCGGAACCAGGCTCGGGAGCGCTTCCGGAGAGCGGCTCCGTTTCCGCTCCGTATGCGCCGGATTCCGCGCTTTCCGGCTCGAAGGCCATGCCCGCGCCGTTTTCCCGCGCGTAGATCGCCGTGACGTTGCCGACGGGAAAGGAAATATCGCGCGCCACGCCGCTGAAACGCGCCTGGAAGCTGATTATCTCGTTGCCGATCTGCAATCCGCCGGTCGCCTCGTCGCTGATGTTCAAGACGATCTGCCCGTCCCGCGCGTATTCCCTTGGAACGCGCGCGCGGCTGTCGACCTGGAGCGCGATGTAAGGCGTGAAACCATTGTCCGTGCACCATTCGTGGATCGCCCGGATCAGATAGGGTTTGGTTGAAGGCAGGTTCTTGCTCATCTCAATGTAACTTCTTGGCGGAAACGGGGGAGGGGGCGGCGGCTATCGGCGCATGGCTTTTTCCGAGGGGGTCAGCGCGTCGATGTATCCCTGACGGCTGAAGATGCGCTCGGCGTACTTCATCAACGGCGCGGCCACCTTCGGCAGTTCGATCCCATAGTGATCCAGACGCCAGAGCAGCGGCGCGATGGCGACGTCGAGCATGGAAAAATCCTCGCCGAGCATGTGCTTCTGCTTGACGAAAACGGGCGTCATCTCGATCAGGCGTTCGCGGATCATCTGGCGCGCCTTGTCGGCGGTCTTGGGGTTCTTTTCGAGCGTTTCGACATGGGTGAACACCTCGCGCTCCATGGTCACCAGCAACTGGCGCGCGCGCGCGCGCATGATCGGATCCGGCGGCATCAACTGCGGATGCGGAAAACGCTCATCGATATATTCGTTGATGATGTTCGGCTCGTAGAGAATCAGGTCGCGCTCGACCAGCACCGGCACCCGGCCGTAGGGATTGACCATGGCGATGTCTTCCGCCCTGGCGAAGAGGTCGACGTCGATCACCTGGAAATCCATGCCCTTTTCGTAAAGGACGATGCGGCAACGCTGGCTGAACGGGCAAGTCGTGCCCGAATAAAGATTCATCATGGTCAATATCCTCAAAAACAGACCGCGCCGTCCTGGCGGCCAAGTGTCGACGGCGCTGCTGCCCGGCCTGGCTCCGTGTCCCCTGGCCAGCCCCGGATGATACACGAGATTCATCCGAAAGAAAAGGATGAAAGAAGCCAACTATCTAATTATAAAGCGATTTTCGCTCACGCATGGCCTGCGCGAGCGTGCCGGAATCGACGTATTCGAGTTCGCCGCCGACCGGCACGCCGCGCGCGATCCGCGATACCTTGAAGCCCCGGCTTTTCAGCATTTCCCCCAGGGTATGCGCGGTCACCTCGCCTTCGTTGGTGAAGTTGGTCGCCAGGATGACTTCGCGCACCACGCCATCGGACACTCTCGCCAGCAGCTTGTCCAGATTGAGTTCGCGCGGCCCGACGCCGTCGAGCGGCGACAGGCGGCCCATCAGAACGTAGTACAGGCCGGAATAGGCCTGCGTCTGCTCCATCATGTTCAGGTCGATGTTCGTTTCGACGACGCACAACTGGCTCGGGTCGCGTCTGGGCGACAGGCAGCGCTCGCAGATTTCGGCTTCGGTGAAGGTATTGCAGCGCTGACAGTGGCGCAGCACCCGCAATGCCTGCTGCAGCGACTCCATCAGGCGCTGCGCTCCCGGACGGTCGCGCTGCAGCAGGTGATAAGCCATGCGCTGCGCCGATTTCGGACCGACCCCCGGCAGGCAGCGCAGGGCCTCGATGAAGTTTTCGAGACTCGACGGCGTGGCCATCAGAACGGCAGCTTCAGGCCCGCCGGCAGATTCAGTCCCGCGGTGAAACCGGCCATGCGTTCCTGGGTCACTTCCTCGGCGCGGCGCACCGCGTCGTTGACCGCCGCCGCCACCAGATCCTCGAGCATTTCCCTGTCGTCCATGACCGAGGCGTCGATCGCCACGCGCCGCACGTCGTGGCCGCAGGTCATCGTCACCTTGACCATGCCCGCCCCGGACTGCCCTTCGACCTCGACCTGCGCCAGTTGCTCCTGCGCCTTTTTCATGTTTTCCTGCATCAATTGCGCCTGCTTCATCAGGCCGGCGATTCCGTTTTTCATCATGGTGTTTTGCCTCGACAAGGGAAGTGGTTAAACGGGTTTGATCGACGACTCGATCAGCGTGGCGTCGAACATGTCGATCACCTCGCGCACGAAAGCATCCTGTTCGACGGACGCCACGGCCTGCTCCTGGCGCTCCTGGCGCTGCCGCCGGGCCGCGCCCGCGGGAGTTTCGCCGGAAACTTCGTCCAGTTCGATCGACAGCCGCAGGGGACGCCCGAAATGCTCCGACAACGCCTGTTGCAGCTTGTCCTGGGCGGCCTTGATCTGCAAGTGGCGATGCGTCGGCGAAAGGCACAGCACGACGCGCTGCTCGTCGACCAGCCTCAGTTCGCAATGCTGGCCGAGTTCCCGGGCCAGGCCGCTCAATTTCAACGCGGCAAGCCGCTCGTGCCAGCCGATGCTTCCCTCGGCGGGCGGCGGGTTGGACGACGATTCCGGCGGTGAATCCGACGACAAACCGGACGACAAGTCGGAGGAAGAGTCGGACGAAGAGTCGGACAAAGAACCGGACGGCACGGCGGCCGCCCGCGATTCCGCGGGAAGATCACCCACCGGCCGCGTTTTCGCTTCCGCCCTTGGCTTCGCCGCCGGTTTTGCCGCCGGTGGGTTTGCCACCGAAGCCGGCGGAACCTCGCCGCCAGCCGGCGCGGACGATGCTGGCGGCGGCGCGTCAGCCGCTCCGGCCGGACGGAAGGCGTACAGGCGCAGCAGGGTCATGGTGAAACCGTCCAGCTCGTCGGGCGCCAGCGGCAGCTCGTT
>JAISNE010000438.1 GCA_031276375.1 Accumulibacter sp. | reverse complement strand
GGCCATGCCTTCATCAAGGAGCGCATGCGTCAGGAAGACGCCATCTACGGCGGCGAAATGAGCGCGCATCACTATTTCCGCGATTTCGCCTATTGCGACAGCGGCATGATCCCCTGGCTATTGGTCATCGGATTACTCAGCGGCGCGAGCGGGCCCAAGCCCTCGTCGCTGTCCAGCCTCGTCGCCGGGCGCGAGGCCGCCTACCCGTGCAGCGGCGAAATCAACTACACGGTCGCGGATGCCCAGGCCGCCATGCGGAGGGTGGAAGAACACTTCGCCGCGGAGCGTCCGCTGATCGACCGGAGCGACGGCCTTGGTCTCGCCTTCCCGGCCTGGCGGCTCAACCTGCGCAGTTCCAATACCGAACCCCTACTGCGGCTCAACGTCGAAGCCCGCGCGGACGCCGGCCTCGTCGCCGCCAGGGTGCGCGAAATCGAACGGATTCTTGGAATCGACGCCGGATGCTGACCCTGTTCCGCGCGCTGTGGACCTATCGCGGCTTCATCCTTGGCAGCGTGAAACGCGAGTTCCAGTCCAAATACCGGAACTCGCTCCTGGGCGCCGCGTGGACGGTGCTCAACCCGCTGGCCATGATCGTGGTCTATACCGTGATTTTCGCCGAAGTCATGCGCGCCAAGCTGCCGGGGGTGGACAACACCTTCGGCTACAGCATCTACCTGTGCGCCGGCCTGCTGACCTGGGGACTGTTCGCCGAAATCGTCGGCCGGGCGCAGACCGTCTTCATCGACAACGCCAACCTGCTCAAGAAACTCAGTTTCCCGCGGCTTTGCCTGCCGGTGGTGATCGTTGTCTCGGCGCTGCTCAATTTCACCATCATTTTCGGGCTGTTCTCCCTTTTCCTGCTGATTTCGGGAAATTTTCCCGGCCTGCCCTATCTCGCGCTCGCGCCCTTGCTGGCGATCCTGATCCTCTTCTCGATCGGCCTGGGCATCATCGTCGGCGTACTGAACGTCTTCTTCCGGGACATCGGACAGTTTTTCGGCATCTTCCTGACCTTCTGGTTCTGGCTCACGCCGATCGTCTATCCCGCCAGCACGCTGCCCGAAAACATGCGCTGGATTCTCGCCTGCAATCCGGTGGCGCCCCTGATGGCCGGATTCCAGACCATCCTGGTCAATCGCCTGTGGCCGCAATGGGAAAGCCTCTGGTGGCCGGGCCTCCTGTGCCTGGCGCTTTGCGCGGGCGGCATGGCGCTTTTCCGCAAGCACGCGGGCGAAATGGTCGATGAACTTTGATGGATGCGATGCCCGTTCCGGGAGCGCGAGCCCGTCCGGAACGTCTTTCCCGCCCCGACGCCTCGGAATTCAAGCCCGGCAACCGCGTTTCGTGGCGCGGGCGAAAGACCGTTGGGGCATGCGATGGCTCTGGAGGAAAGGCCAACGCCCGCGCCAACATCTTCCCGCCTGTTGTTTCAAATAAACGATACTTCCAGTTCAGAGGACCGAAGACAGTCATATTTGCGGCGCGAAGCGCCGGTCACTGACTGTCCTCCGTCCTCTGTCCCCTGAACCCCTGGACGGATGGCGCGGCTGTTGTTATCATCCTCAGATTTTTCAATCCCGCCGTTCCCTTGTCCGCAGGGGAGCAGAGCGTGTTTTTCGACGGAGACATCATGGCTCAACCTGAATTTCTGACGTTTGAAGACAAGCGTTACGCCATCGCCAAACTGGACGATGCCGCGCGCGCGCAGATTGTGAACCTGCAAGTGGTCGATGGCGAGATCAATCATACCCAGCAGCGGCTGGCCATCCTGGGCACGGCTCGCGCCGCCTACATTTCCGCCTTGCGTCAGGCGCTGGCGCAGGCCCAGCCCGAAGCCGACGAGGCCGCGCCAACGACGCACTGATTTTGCCGTCGTCGTCATGCCGCGCTCCGGCCTGTCCCCGTGACGGGGCGGGCGCGCGTTGCGGCGGGAAATCGACGGCGGGCCGCCCGGTCTGCCGCTGTTTTTTCGCCATCTCTCCGTGGCCCTGATTCACCGGGCCTCGCCAAATCCCACTACTCCCGCGAAGCAGGCGGGAAAAATACTCCGGACGCCGCGTCTTCGCGCTGTCATACCGGGCGGTCATGGATGTGTTCCCGCCGGCGGAACCCGCGCGGGCGTGGCGTTGTCATCCGATATTCGTCATCGTATCGTCCAAGCGAGACAAAGTATTGTCATGCCCTGACAAAATATTCAGAATACCGGCAGCCGAAGCAGGACGGGTTTCAATCCGCGGGTGCCGTTCGCTTCGCCCGCTCGCGGGAGAGGACTGGCGGTTTCACGGCGGCAAACGTTTGGGCAAGCGGTACCGCCACCCCTCTTCTCCCTTCGGCGCCTTCTCCCCCGAAGGGAGAAGGGAAGGAGATTGGGGGTTTTCGGTATCTTCTCCCGAGGGGAGAAGGGAAGGGGATTGGGGGCTTTCGGCACCTTCCCCCCAAGGGAAGAAGGTGAGGAGAGTGGTGGTCTTTCGGCGCTTTTTTGCAGATTAGTAGGCAGTCACCTTGAATTTGACACAATCGTTGGGAAGAATTATCGGATGACCCGAAGCGTTTTCCACCCCGTCATTCCCGCGCAGGCGGGAATCCAGTATTCCGCGCCTTTTCTGGATTCCCGCCTGCGCGGGAATGACGGGTATCTTGACCGCATCGTCTCAAAAAAAGCGAGAGGGGGCACGAAAGCATGGGCTGATGCCAAGTTGCGCTCAATAGGCTGTCAATATTCCAGAGGACAGAGGACAGAAAATTCAGTCATTTTTTTCGTATCACGATGGTTGGGCGGCGACTTGGTATGAAACCTGCCCATCGAGTCCTTGCTTTCCAGTGTGACTGACTACTTGTCGTCAGACGACTGATCTCTTGCGATGCGGTTTTGCGCGTACATCACGCGGCCGACGCGCCGTTGCCGGTCAATCCCTGGGGAGCGGCCTCGCCGGCGCGCTTCAAGCGCTCGCGGCTGTTGGCGAGGTGCATGCGCATCGCCGCGCTGGCGGATTGCGTATCCTGGCGGGCGATGGCGTCGAGAATGTTCTCGTGCTCGCGATTCGTGCTGAAAAGGTAGTTTTTGCCCGGTTCCGCCGAAAATTGCGAGGTATCGAGCCGGGTGCGCGGAATGGTCGAGGTGCCGAGGTAGCGGTAGAAATCCTCGAAATACTTGTTGTGCGTGGCCAGGGCGATCTGCAGGTGGAACTGGTAGTCGGCCTCGATCGACGACTCGCCGCGATTGATGCCTTCCTCGAAGTTTTGCACCGCTTCGCGCATCAACCGCAACTGTTCGTCCGTGCGCCGCGTGGCGGCGAGGCTGGCCGCCTCGGTTTCCAGGCTGATGCGCAATTCCAGCATGGCCAGCACGTCACGGATCGTGACTACCGTGGACAGATCCAGCGAATAGGCGGGACGGTCGACGGACGGCAGGACGAAGGTGCCGACGCCGTGCCGCGTTTCGACCAGGCCGGCCGTTTGCAGACGGGAAATCGCCTCGCGCACGACCGTCCGGCTGACGCCCTGCTCGGCCATGACTTCCGGTTCGGTCGGCAGTTTTTCGCCGGGTTTGTACTGGCCGCCGCGAATCCTGCCCATCAGGTCGTTCATGACTTCCTGCGCCAGACTGAGCGGGCGTCGTCGCGGCAATGCGGAGTTTTTGGTGGTGTTCATCGCAAAACGGACTCCGGTTTGAAATCCCGCCTTTCCAGGCGTTCCGCGCGGCGGGCGGGAATGCTCGCCGCGGCTTGTTTACCGAGCGCAAAAAAATATGTTGCAATTTTCGTGAAATCCATTATATTGCAAAACAAGTCATACGACGACGTATGACATGGTTCGGCAACACAACAACGCAGAACAACGATTCCACGGGAGGCAGTTGTGGCTTCAGCGCAAAACAGGGTCGGCGGCGCGCCGATCGTCACCGGACTGCGGGTCATTCCGGTCGCCGGACAGGACAGCATGCTGCTCAACCTGTCGGGCGCGCACGGCCCGTTCTTCACGCGCAACATCGTCATCCTGGAGGACAGCGCCGGCAACACCGGTCTGGGCGAAGTGCCGGGCGGGGAAAAAATCCGGCAAACCATCGAGGACGCGCGTCCATTGATCGTCGGCAAGACGCTCGGCGAGCACAACGCCATCCTCAACGCCATGCGCGGTGCGTTCGCCGAGCGCGATTTAGCCGGACGCGGCGCGCAGACCTTCGATCTGCGCACCGCCATTCACGCGGTGACCGCGATCGAATCGGCGCTGCTCGACCTGCTCGGGCAGTTCATGAATGTCCCTGTCGCGTCCTTGCTCGGCGACGGCATGCAGCGCGAGGCCGTGGAGGTTCTCGGTTATCTCTTCTACATCGGCGAGCGCCGCGAGACCCCGCTGAATTATCGCGGCGAAGCGGACGCAGGCAATGCCTGGTTCCGCGCGCGCAACGAGGCGGCGGCGACGCCGGAGGCCATCGTCCGCCTGGCCGAGGCGGCCCGCGAACGCTACGGCTTCAACGACTTCAAACTGAAAGGCGGGGTGTTTCCGGGGGACGCGGAAATGGAAGCCATCCTTGCCCTGCGCGAACGTTTTCCCGAAGCGCGCATCACCCTCGATCCGAACGGCGCCTGGCCGCTGGCCGAGGCCGTCCGGCTGTGCCGTGACAAACACGGCATCCTGGCGTACGCGGAAGATCCGGTCGGCGCGGAGGACGGCTTCTCGGGCCGCGAGGTGATGGCCGAATTCCGGCGCGCCACGGGGTTGCCGACGGCGACCAACATGATCGCCACCGATTGGCGGCAACTGGCCCACTCGATCCAGTTGCAGGCCGTCGACATTCCGCTCGCCGACCCGCATTTCTGGACGATGCAAGGCTCGGTGCAAGTCGCCCGGCTGTGCCAAATGTTCGGCCTGACCTGGGGCTCGCACTCGAACAATCATTTCGACATCTCGCTGGCCATGTTTACGCACGTCGGCGCCGCCGCGCCGGGCCAGGTCACCGCCATCGACACGCACTGGATCTGGCAGGACGGCCAACGCCTGACCCTGGAGCCTTATCCGATCCGGGACGGCCTGATCCGCGTGCCGGAGAGGCCCGGCCTGGGCCTGGAAATCGACATGGCCGCGGTCGAAAAGGCGCACGAAGTTTACAAGACCCAGGCGCTCGGCGCGCGCGACGATGCGCAAGCGATGCAGTACCTGATTCCCGGCTGGAAGTTCGATCCCAAGCGCCCGTGCCTCGCGCGCTGATTCATCGAGGAAAAACCATGAGCAGCAATCCGTATTGCCCGATTCCCAACTCGTTTCGCCGCGACCTGATCGCCGGCAAAAAGCTGATCGGCTGCTGGTGTTCGCTGGGCAGCCCGGTCACCACCGAAATCATGGGGCTGGCCGGTTTCGACTGGCTGCTGCTCGACGGCGAGCACGCGCCAAACGACGTGCTGAGTTTCATACCGCAGCTCATGGCGCTCAAGGACAGCGGCAGCGCGCCGGTGGTCCGGCCGCAATGGAACGACATGGTGATGATAAAGCGCCTGCTGGACGCCGGGTTCTACAATTTCCTGGTGCCCTTCGTGGAATCGGCCGACGACGCGCGCCGCGCCGTCATGGCGACGCGCTATCCGCCGGAGGGCGTGCGCGGCGTTTCCGTGGCGCATCGCAGCAATCGCTACGGGACAGTCGCCGATTATTTCGAAGTCATCAACGACAACATCGCGGTGATCGTCCAGATCGAGAACCGCAAGGCCGTCGCGGCCATCGACGGAATCTGCGCCGTCGACGGCGTGGACTGCGTGTTCATCGGCCCTTCCGACCTGGCCGCCGGCTACGGCTACCTGGGGAATCCCGCGCACCCGGAAGTGCGGGACGCCATGCAACGGATCGTCGCCAGCGCGCGGGCGCATGGAAAACCGGTGGGTATACTGGCTCCCGTCGAGGCCGACGCGCGGCATTACCTGGAAATGGGCATCTCTTTTATCGCCGTTGGCAGCGATCTTGGCGTCTTCCGCGGCGCTTCACAGGCGCTGCGCGACAAATTCCTCTGAAAATCGAGCAAACAGGAGCAAACGATGAGCAAAACAGGCTTTGTAGGACTGGGAATCATGGGCACGCCGATGGCGGAGCATCTGATCGAGGCGGGGCATGAAGTCTTCCTGTACAGCCACCGCATACCCGAAGCCCTGGTGCGGGCGGGCGGCAAGGCGTGCGCCTGCGGCCGGGACGTGGCCCGGAATAGCGAAGTCATCTTCACCATGGTGCCGGACACCCCGCACGTCGCCGCCGCGCTGTTCGACCCTGACGGCATCGCCGCCGGGCTTGCCGCCGGCAAGATCGTCGTCGACATGAGCTCGATCTCGCCGATCGAAACCAAGGAATTCGCCAGGAAGATCAACGATCTTGGTTGCGAATACCTCGACGCCCCGGTCTCCGGCGGCGAAATCGGCGCCAGGAACGCCACGCTCTCGATCATGGTCGGCGGACGTCAGGAAACCTTCGACAAGGTAAAGCCCCTCTTTGAACTGATGGGCAAGAACATCACCCTGGTCGGCGGCAACGGCGACGGGCAAACCGCCAAGGTCGCCAACCAGATCATCGTCGCGCTGAACATCGAAGCCGTCGCCGAAGCCCTGCTTTTCGCCGCCAGGGCCGGCGCCGACCCGGCCAAGGTGCGCGCCGCGCTGATGGGCGGCTTCGCCTCGTCGAAGATCCTCGAAGTGCATGGCGAACGGATGGTCAAGCGCGCCTTCAACCCCGGCTTC
>JAISNE010000200.1 GCA_031276375.1 Accumulibacter sp. | reverse complement strand
GTCACAGATCGCTGATTTTCATGGAGTTTTTCGATCAAAAAGGTCGTGGCGATTCTTTTCCCTTTGGATGATGTCAAGTGGAGTTGCTGTATCAGCCTGTCGGGATGGCGGCGGCTGGTTTTCGCGCCGGAATTCGGGCAGGGTCACGACCACGAGCGCTCCGAGCAGGATCATGGCCCACGACAGGTACAGCCACAGCAGAAAGATCGGCACCGTGGCGAACGTTCCGTAAACGAGGGTGACGGAAGGAAAATACGCTAAATAAAGCTCGAATCCCCGCTGCATCAGAAAAAAGCCGAATGCCGCGAAACAGCCGCCGAACAGCGCGTCGAGCAACTTCACTTTCGCATTGGGGACGACAAAATAAAGAGCGGCGAAAAACACGGCGGCGACGAGGGCGCCGGTTGCCTTGGATAACAGCTTGTGCAGCCACAACGGTTCGATCACCAGCCCGGACGAAAGGGAGACGGCGAATGAAACGGCCGCCACGACGTACATGACGGCCAGCGGCCATAACAGAATCAGGGCTGCGTACAGCGCGATCCGCCGCCACCACGAGCGTTTCTTCGCGGTTTTCCAGACCGTGTTGAACGCTTGCTCGACGGTGTGCAGCAAGGCCAGCGCGGTCACCGCCAGGGCCAGCAGGCCGATGACGGTGACGTTCAACGCTTTCTGCGAAAAGTCGAGCACGTATTCGATGATCATCCCGGCGCTCCGTTCCGGGAGCATGTTGCGGACGACTTGCTCCAACTGGTCGACCACCAGCAGGAACGACGGCATGGCCGACATGGCGCCCAGCACCACGGCGACCAGCGGGACGATCGACAGCAGGGTGGTGTACGCCAGACTGGCGCTCGTTCGCCCGAAATTCTCCTCGGCGAAGCGGCGGAAAATCCGGCCCAAAAAGCGGCCGGCGAGAAGCAGCCGATCGATCATCCCAAGACCTCGATTCAAACCGCGACGATACGACGGATACAACGGGAATCAGCGCGTTCGAACCCCCGCGGCGCCTTGCTTTTCGCCGTGTTCTCCCGCGCCGTGTCCGGGCGCTTTTTCCGGAATCATCCCAACTCGGCCAGCACGCTGCTCGATGCGAGGACGCGCTCGCCGATGACTACCTTTACCCGCACATCGAGCGGCAAGTATACGTCGACGCGCGAACCGAAACGGATGAATCCGTAACGCTGACCCGCCGCCAGGGAAGTTCCCGCTTCGACGTAATTCAATATCCGCCGGGCAATCAGTCCGGCGACCTGGACACAGGTGACGTCCCGGTCGTCGGGCGTGCGCAGGTGCAGCGCGCAGCGTTCGTTTTCCGCCGAGGCCTTGTTCAGCGAGGCATTGAGAAAAGCGCCCGGAGAGTACCATTTCTGCCGGACGATGCCTTCGATCGGCGAGCGGTTCGAATGCACGTTGAAGACGTTCATGAATACGCTGACTTTCAGCGCCCGCCGGTTCAGGTAGGGATCGTCCGCTTCCTCGACCACGGCGATCCGGCCGTCGGCCGGGGAGAGCACGCTTCTGGGGCCGCCCGCCACGACGCGAGCCGGGTCGCGGAAAAATTGCAGGCAGAAGACGAACGCCAGCCAGAAGGCCAGCGAGGGCCAGAACCCGGCGGCGGAAGCCAGCAAGGCCAGGAGCAGCGAGCCGCCGACGAACGGCCAGCCTTCCCTGGCGATCGAGGGATGCGGGTAGTTCATCGGACGTCCGGGTTCATTGCGCTTGGCAAACGTTGCGAATGGCGCGGCAAGGGCTTACGGCTTCTTGACCGCGTCAACTTCGATCTCCACGGAAAAACCGGGGAAATCCCTGTCGATTTCGCCGCGAATCTCCACCTTGTCGTCCGGACCGACGGTTACGCCGCGCCACACGTCGTCGTCGATTTCCACGACGATTTCGCCGCTGGCGTCGCGCAGCACGTATTTTTCGTCGCCCAGCGCGCGCACGATGTTGCCCTGCAATTGCACGGGACTATCGTCGCGCAGCTTTTTCGCTTCCTCGACGGAGAGCGCGGCGGAAGCGGCGGATCGCCCGGAGTTGTCGACGAAGCCGCCCTGCGCGCAGACAGGCGGGGCGGCGAGAAGAGCGAGTGCGACGAAGAAAAGACGTGGTTTCATTGGTAATGACTCCTTGGTGTTGAAAAAAAGGCGCCGCCGGAACGAAATCCGTTTCCCCGGTATCGCCATGCGGCGTCAATTCTTCGACTGATCGACCAGTTTGTTCTTCTTGATCCACGGCATCATGTCGCGCAGCTGGCCGCCGATTCTTTCCACCTGATGCTCGGCCATGAGCCGGCGGCGGGCGGTCATCGCCGGATAATTGATGCTTCCTTCCTGGATGAACATCTTGGCGTACTCGCCGTTCTGGATGCGTTTCAGGGCGTTCTTCATCGCTTCGCGCGAGGCGGCGTTGATGATTTCCGGGCCGGTCACGTATTCGCCGAATTCCGCGTTGTTGGAAATCGAGTAGTTCATGTTGGCGATTCCGCCTTCGTAGATCAGGTCCACGATCAGCTTGACTTCGTGCAGGCATTCGAAGTACGCCATTTCCGGCGCGTAGCCGGCTTCGACCAGGGTCTCGAAACCATTCTTGATGAGTTCGACGAGGCCGCCGCAGAGCACGCATTGTTCGCCGAAAAGGTCGGTTTCGGTCTCTTCGCGGAAGGTCGTTTCGATCACGCCGCCCTTGGTGCCGCCGTTGGCCGCCGCGTAGGACAGGGCGATGTCGCGCGCTTTCTTCGAATTGTCCTGATAGACCGCGATCAGCGACGGAACGCCGCCGCCTTTCAGGTATTCGGAGCGCACCGTGTGCCCCGGCCCCTTCGGCGCGATCATGATGACATCCAGGTCGGCGCGCGGGATCACCTGGTTGTAGTGGATGTTGAATCCGTGCGCGAAAGCCAGCGTCGCGCCTTTCTTGATGTTCGGCTCGACGTCCCGGTAGTAGACGGCCGGGATGTTTTCGTCCGGCAGCAGCATCATCACCACGTCGGCGCCCTTGACCGCGCTGGCCACTTCCTCGACCTTGAGTCCGGCCTTCTCGACCTTGCTCCACGACGCGCCTTCCCGGCGCGCGCCGACCGTCACCTTGACGCCCGAGTCGCTGAGGTTTTGCGCGTGGGCATGGCCCTGGGAGCCGTAACCGATGATCGCCACCTTCTTGCCCTTGATCAGGGAAAGATCGGCGTCCTTGTCGTAATAAACCTTCATGTCATTCCTTTCGCATGAAAAAAAACATCAGACTTTCAGAACCCGGTCGCCACGGGCGATGCCGCTGACGCCGGTACGCACGGTTTCCAGGATGAGATCCGCGTCGATGGCCTGGATGAATGAATCGAGTTTCGACCCGCTGCCGGTCAGCTCGATCACGTAGGTCGCGTCGGTCACGTCGATGATGCGCCCCCGATAGATATCCGCCATGCGTTTCATTTCTTCACGGTCCTCGCCGGAGGCGCGCACCTTGATGAGCATCAGCTCGCGCTCGATATGCGCCGCCTCGGAGAGATCGACGACCTTGATGACGTCGATCAGTTTGTTCAATTGTTTGGTGATCTGCTCGATGACTTCGTCGCTGCCGGAGGTCACGATGGTCAGGCGGGACAGTGAATCGTCCTCGGTGGGAGCCACCGTCAGCGTTTCGATATTATACCCGCGCGCCGAAAAAAGCCCGGCCACCCGCGAGAGCGCGCCGGCTTCGTTTTCCAGCAGGATTGAAATGATATGTCGCATGTTCTCTCCCTCACATATTCTCGTCGGCCAGGATCATTTGGGACAATCCCTTGCCCGCCGCCACCATCGGATAGACGTTGGCTTCCCGCGCGGTGCGGACATCGAGGAAAACCAGCTCGTCGCGGTGGTCGACAAAGGCCTTTTTCAGCGCGGCCTCGACCTCCCCCGGCTGTTCCACGCGGATGCCCACATGACCGTAGGCTTCGGCCAGCCTCACGAAATCGGGGAGCGAATCCATGTAGGTCTGGGAATAGCGGCGGCTATAGAACATTTCCTGCCACTGGCGGACCATGCCGAGATAGCGATTGTTCAGGTTGACGATCTTGATCGGCAGTCCGAACTGCTTGGCCGTCGAAAGTTCCTGAATGCACATCTGGATCGAACCGTCGCCGGTGACGCAGACCACCTGCCTGTCCGGGTTGGCGAACGCGGCCCCGATGGCGTAGGGCAAACCCACGCCCATCGTGCCCAGCCCGCCCGAATTCAGCCAGCGGCGCGGCTGATCGAACTTGTAATACTGCGCCGTCCACATCTGGTGCTGGCCGACGTCGGAGGTGACGATCGCCTCGCCCCGCGTGATCTCCCACAGTTTCTCGATCACGTACTGGGGCATGATGGCGTCGTCCCTCATGGTGTATTTCTGGCACTGCCGGGAGCGCCAGTCCTCGATTTCCTTCCACCATTCGGAGATATCCTTTCTTTCCCGCTCGGCTTCCAGCAGGCGGATCATCTCTTCGAGCACATCGGGAACGCTGCCGACGATCGGCACGTCGACGCGCACGCGCTTGGAGATCGAGGACGGGTCGATATCGACGTGGATGATCTTGCGGGCGATGGCGGAAAAATCCTCCGGATTGCCGATCACGCGGTCATCGAAACGAGTGCCGATGGCCAGCAGCACGTCGCAGTGCTGCATCGCCATGTTGGCCTCGACGGTGCCGTGCATGCCGGGCATGCCGAGAAAGCGCCGGTCGGTGCCGGGGTAGCCGCCCAGCCCCATCAAGGTCGTGGCGATCGGAAAATCGAGCAATTGCGTCAGGCGGGTCAGCCGTTCCGCGGCGTTCGACAGAATCACGCCGCCGCCGCCCAGGATCACCGGCCGCCTCGCGCCGGCAAGCAATTGAACCGCTTTCCTGATCTGCCCGGAATGCCCCTTGATGACCGGATTGTACGAACGCAGCCTGATCTCGGCCGGATAGTCGAACTCGCACCGGGCGGCCGTCACGTCCTTGGGCACGTCGATCACCACCGGCCCCGGCCGCCCGCTGCCGGCGATGTAGAACGCCTTCTTGATGGTCACGGCCAGATCGCGCACGTCCTTGACCAGAAAGTTGTGTTTCACGCAGGGCCGGGTGATGCCCACGGTGTCGCATTCCTGGAAAGCGTCCTGGCCGATGTGGGTGGTCGGCACCTGCCCGGAAATGACCACCAGCGGAATCGAATCCATGTACGCCGTGGCGATGCCGGTCACCGCGTTGGTCGCGCCCGGCCCGGAAGTCACCATGGCCACGCCGATGCGCCGCGTGGAGCGCGAAAACGCATCCGCCGCGTGCACCGCCGCCTGTTCGTGGCGGACCAGGATATGCTTGACCTTGTCCTGCTTGAACAGCTCGTCGTAAAGGTACAGCACCGAGCCGCCGGGATAGCCAAAAACGTATTCGACCTTTTCTTCCTGCAGGCACCTGATTACAATTTCCGCACCGGTCATCATGGTCATGGTTCTCGCCCTACAAAGAAAAACTACTGGAAAAAACGCGCAACGTTAAAGCCTGGGCCGGGTTTGGTCAAGACCGCCGTTGTTCGACATCCTCGTTCCGGAACCAATCCCCCCGCCTTCAAGGAATTCCACTCTGGCCAGCCAACGCGAATTATCGGATTTTCTTGCCGCCACCGAGCGACGCGCGTTCAAGCAGGCCATGTTCGCCGTGCGCAACGAGGAGACGGCGCTCGATATCGTGCAGGACTCGATGATGAAGCTCGCCGAAAAATATGGCGACCGTCCGGCGGGCGAACTGCCGATGCTGTTCCAGCGCATCATGCAGAACACGATCCGCGACCATTACCGGCGCAGCCGGATCCGTTCGCTGTGGACCACGCTGTTCTCGTCCTTTTCTTCCGGCGAGGACGAAGAATACGATCCGCTGGAGATGCTCGAAACCGACTCCGAGGCCGCCATGCGGGATTCTCCCGAGAGACATTTCCAGCAATCGCAGATGCTCGAAATCCTTGAAAGAGAGATAATGCTTCTGCCCGCGCGTCAACGCGAAGCTTTCCTGATGCGTTACTGGGAAGACATGGATGTCGCGGAAACGGCTTCGGCAATGGGTTGTTCGCAAGGCAGCGTCAAGACGCATTGCTCGCGCGCGACGCACGCGCTGGCGGCGGCATTGAAGGCAAGGGGGATCAGCTTATGAACGAGCGGCAGTTCGCTTACACGGTCAGACAACACCTGAACCGCGGCTTGCGCGACCTTCCTCCCGGAACGCTCGAACGCCTGTCCGCCGCCAGGCAGGCGGCGCTGGCCCGCCGGAAACAGACCGCCGCCCATCCGCTGCTGGCGGCGGCCGGCCATCTTTTTTCGTTCCGTTCCAGCCATCTTCGTTTCAGCCAGACGCTGGCGGCCGTCGCCTTGCTGGCGGGTGCCTTCTGGTCGACCGTCTGGATGGCCGACCAGCGCGTACAGGAACTGGGCAACATCGATTCGGCGATCCTTTCCGACGAATTGCCGATCGGCGCTTTCACCGACAAGGGTTTCGCCGCATGGCTCGACAGCAAATCGTCGGCGCAGTGATCCTGAGCCTTCTCCTTGCCGCGCCCGGCTGGACGCAAACGGCCGGCCCCGCGGTCATCGCCACGCCCCCCCAGCCCCCCTGGAGCAAACTCAGCGTCCCGCAGAAAATCATCCTGGCGCCGCTCAGTGACGAATGGGATTCGCTGGAGCCTTTCAGCCAGAAGAAATGGCTGGGCATCGCCGCGCGTTTCACCGCGCTCAATCCCGGAGAACAGCGCCGTCTGCAAGGGCAAATGCAGAAATGGCACAAGCTTTCGCCCGAAGAACAGCGGATCGCCCGCGAAAACTACAAATCCGCGCAGCGGCTGTCCGCCAGCAAGCGGCGGGAACTCAAGCAAAAATGGGAGGAATATTCCAGCCTTCCCGAGGAAGAAAGGGCGAAACTCAAAAAACAGGCGTCCGGCAAGCCGGCCCGCCCGCTGCTATCCCGCGTGCCCACCGCGCCCGTCCGCGCCCTTCTTCCGGCGGCGCCGCTGCCGGCGTGGAAAACGGGCGGCCCGACGCTGAAGTGGGTGACAGAGGACAGATGACAGAGGACAGATGACAGTCAGTTACCGGCGCGTAGCGCCGCAATATGACTATCCTCTGTCCTCTGGAGCCAGGAGACTTGCATGAAACATCTGTGGTGGCTTGCCGTCGTGCTTTGCCTGTTGCCGAACGCCCGCGCCGAAGCCGCGGCGGCGGAAAAGGCCGGGCCTCTGGCAAACAAAAAACCGCCCGTCGTGTGTCCGGAGGGCTTGAGCTACAGTCATCACGACTGGCGGCTGGTTTGCGACAACACCTGTACATGCAGGGCCGCCGGCTACCAAAGTGACGATGATGCGCTGTTTGTGTCGTTATTGTTGACACGAAAAGCCGGTCCTGACGAGCCGGTCACTGCTGACTTTTTGATTGGCGGTGACGGCGAGGAACGCCCTGCGGATAAGTTGCCATCCACATTTGGAGTTTCGCTGCGTTTGCGTATCAACGACCGCGATGTGGGAAAACTGGTGATCGAGGACAACATGTTTGCCGAACTCGGAACGAGAGAAATTTCGACCCTGCTGCGCGCACTTCTTCGCAATAGCAAAATTGAACTGGTTGCCGGGGATATTGGCTGGCGTCTTTCCGACAAAGGAGCGGCGGCTGTGCTGCTGAAGATGGACGAATACCAGGGGCGTTTGGGCACCCCAGGCGCGCTGGTCAGGAAAGGTAAGCGAAGCGAGCGTTCCGTATTTGCTCCACGGCTTGCCCCGGTAGTTATCGCGGTGCCTTTTCACAAACCATTGCCCGGCGATGAGCGCTTCGTGACCGAGAACTCTGTCGCCTTGCAAGAAGCGTTGCGTGCAACTTTAAACGATGACGACGGCTACTGTCCGAAGCTTGTTGAGGACGATTGGCCGCGGTTTCGGGCCATTCGCTTGACCGAGACAAAAATGCTGGTTTCAACCGACTGCTGGAGGAGGACTTACAATAACGGAACCGGCTATTGGGTCTTCAATACCTTGGCGCCTTATGATCCGACCCTGATCACCACATCGGCATCCCACCTCATTGGAAGCACTATTTCCGCGGATCGTAAAGGGCGAGATACGGGAGATTGCTGGAACTCTGATGAGTGGACCTGGGACGGCGCGCGCTTCATTCATACAAAATCATCATCGTCGGCGATGTGTAAACCGAATGTCCCGCCAGATGGATGGGTTTTACCCACGATTGTCACTGAAGTTCGCACCGCCAGGTAGTTCGAAAAAGGCGCGTCCGCGAGGGCCGCGGAGGCTGGAGCGAATCAGACCAGCAACAGCGGGATGCCGGCGCGGGCGAGTTCGTGCCGGTGTCCCTCATCGAGGCCGCTGTCGCTGATGACGGCGGCGAAGGCGGAGAGGGGCGCGATGCGCACCAGGGAGGCGCCGCCGAATTTGCTCGAATCGCAGAGCAGATAGGCGGCGGAGGCGGCTTCAATGGCGCTGCGCTTGACCTGGGCTTCGGCGGGAACCGGCGTCGAGGGGCCGAAACTCAAGCTCACGTGGTTTGCCGCGATGAAGGCCTTGTCGAAATGCAGACCCCGGATGGCGGCTTCGGCCAGCGGGCCGATGCAGGAGACGACGCTATGGCGCAGTTCGCCGCCGGTGAGCACGACCCGAAGGTCCGGCGCGTCCAGGAGTTCGGTCACCAGGTTGATCGCGTTGGTCGCCAGCGTCAGCTTCCGTTTCGGCCCCTTCCTGATGAGCCGCGCCAGTTCCAGCGTCGTGCTTCCGGCGTCGAGGTAGAGGCTCTCCTGATCCTCGACCAGATCGTAGGCCCTGGCCGCGATGGCCTGTTTTTCCTTCCTCGCCTCGTTGAGCTTGTCGGTCAGCGCGAGTTCCCGAAAGGGCATGGCCGCCGAAACCGCTCCGCCGCGGGTGCGCCGCAGCAGCCCCTGCCGTTCGAGGGCGATCAGCATCTTGCGCACGGTAACGACGGAAACGCCAAGGGCCACGCCCAGTTCGGCCACCGTGACCGCCTGTTTGGCCCGGAGCATTTCCAGGATCAGGTTCTTTCGTTCGATGTTGAGCATCGCGTGAGATACCGCCCGATGAAAACTTTCTGAAACCTGCCGAAAGGAAGCAGGCGGAACGCCTG
>JAISNE010000358.1 GCA_031276375.1 Accumulibacter sp. | reverse complement strand
ATTGAGCATGGCGAACACCTGTTGCGGACTCATTCCCTCGGCGAGGCGCGTGAAATTGACGATGTCGACGAACATCACCGAAACGTCGGCGAAACCGTCGGCGATGGTCTGATCGCTGTTCTTCAGCCGTTCGGCGATCGAGCCGGGCAGGATGTTGAGCAGTAGCCGCTCGGAACGCTCCTGCTCCAGTTTCAGGAGACGATGCGCTTCTTCCAGCCGGGACTGGGCCTTTTCCTTCTCGATCACCGCGTAGCGCAGCAGCGCGAAGACCAGCGTCGATACCGCGGTGAAGTTCAGCGCGAAGAAGAACACCGTCGTACCGGGAGGAATCGTCACCGCCGCCGGCGGCACGCTGTCCGCCAGGTAATAATCGAAGGCGCCGGAGAGCGCGGTCAGGAAAACGTAAGCGAAGAACCAGGCCAGCGCCTCGCGCGCGCCGATCACCAGCACCGCGCCGACCGGCGCGAGCAGCGCCCACAGGCTGATACCGCTGGCGGTGATGAAGTTGCCCATGCTCCACTGCGCGACGAAAGGCATGAACAGGAACAGGGCCAATTGCGCCTGCCGGAAGAACTCGAAGCGAAGTGTCCTGATGTAGAACGCGAGGTTGCCGACCAGCAGCGACTGGAAGATAAACGGGATCGTCGAGGAAATCCGCGGACCAAGTTGCCAGTAGATGAACAGCCAGAACACGGAAGCGCAACTGATGAGACCGGTCGCGTAGACCAGCAGCGATTTTTGCAGCCGCGTTTCCTCGGAATCCGTCGGCAACACCCCCGCGCGACGGACCCTGGCGACAATATCGTCGGGCGGGGTCATGTTTTCCATGGGAAAAATGATCGAACGATTTGACTCCAAACAGCGGGCGGCAACCGCGCCCACCCCGAAGGAATATCACGGCAGCCGGCCGGCGGCGACCATGCGATTGAAGAGCACGTAAAGCGGGAGCCAGACGAGGATATCATCGAATTCACCGCCGGTGGCGGAGACGTTGCTGGACGGTTCGCGGGCGATGAATTCCTTCGTCGCGCTGGCGTTGGCGTCTTCGTCCGCGTTGCTCGCCGAATCGTCCGCGATCGCCGCGCCGTCGGGCGCGGTGCCCCAGTTGTTTTTTCCGAAAGACAGGATCACGGCGGGCGCGCAGGACATATCGCAACTACTGGTGGAACCGACCAGGTAATTTTTGCTCCCCGCATCGCTCCATGTGTATATCTTTTTGCTGCCGCGAGTGCTCAGGGTGAAAGCGGCATTGGCGTATTTTGGGGTGACGCTGTAACGAATCATCTTGTTCCATGCGTCGTTTCTTTTCACGCCCAGGGTGCTCCAGGGGATGAACCCGGCGCAGTTGGATTCGGTGGCGTCGCTCTCATTGCATTCGACCGGGTTTTCCTCACCGTCGCTCAAGGACGTGGCCGGGCGCGGCAAGCGTCCGTGGACGACGGCGAAGCCGATCAGCGCCTCGCGTATTTCCTCCAGTTGCCGCCGCGTTTCGTTGTAGTCGCGCATATCGATTCTCGCCGAGAGCGGGAGCATCATGCCGCCGAGCAGCAGGGCGACGATGACCAGGACGATGGCCAGTTCGGCCAGCGTGAACCCCCGGCTTCCCGCATTCCGCAAAATGGTTTTCATGGCATGGTCCGCAGTTGATCGTTGCTGTCCGGTTCCGGCGCGGCGAAATCGAGATTGCCCGACCAGCCGTCGGTGTTGGCGGGATCGTCGAGATAATCCGCCAGCAGGCTCGATGGGCGGCGCTGCCCGGCGCGCGCCGCGCCGGGGGCGAAGAGCAGGTATCGCGGCGTTTTCCCGCCGGCTTTCAGGGTGTCGGTGCAACTCACGCCGTCGTTCAGCGCATAGATCATGACACGCCCCCAGCCGTTCTGGATGAACCACGGCGCGACGTAAGGCTCGAGCCGGTCTTCCGGCAGCCGGCCGGCGCAGGTCGCGCCGTCGCTGGCGCACAGCGCGAGGGACGCCGACTTGATATTGCTCACCGGCGAGACACAGTTCGCGCCGGCGGGGGACGCCGGGTTGGGCAGCGCGGCGAACTGGCTCAAGGCGTTTTGCGCTTCCTTCAGGGCGCGTTTTTCCACGACCGCGATGAGTTCGCGCGCGCTGATGCCGATGACCAGATCGTTGACCACGCGATCGCCGCTGGCGTCTTTCACCGGTCCCGCGATGAACGGCCCGGCGGCGCTGGCGTTGTTTTTCCCGTCGAAGGCTTCGAGATAGCTGGCCGCGGCGTTCGGCAAGGCGGTGGTTCTGTCCTGTCCCGGCAGGGGTGCTCCGGGAGCGAAGATGATGGCGGCCAGTTCCTCGCCGGGCGGCGTCAGGAGCGTGCTTCCATTGGCCGCGTAAAGCAGCAGCGTGCCCTTGCTGTCGCTGTTGATCGCGGCGGCGTTCAGGCTCGTGTTACCGCGAAATCCATCGCTGAGCGCATACCAGAGCACTTCGCCGTGGGCGTCGCGCGCGCTGTCTTCGCCGATGCGCAGGGATTTCCAGGGCAGACGCCCGATCGATGTGCCGCCGCCCGCGGAACAGCTTCCCGAAGCGTTGCCCGAGTTGGAATCGCCAAAAAAGTTGGTGTCGGGACAGGGGAGCACGCCTGGGCGGCGATAGGTGGGTTTTTCCACTCCATTTTTGTCGATTTCCATGGGCGGCCACAGATCGCCCTGCATGACCGACCAGGCGATGAGCGCCTGCTTGGCTTGCGCCAGCGCCTCGAAACTCTTCCGCTGCCGCTCGATTTCCAGGTTGCTTCCCGCCAGCGTGCTCATCAGCGCCGCGCTCAAGGCCAGCACCATCGCCAGCAGCACGATGAGCAGCGCGGCTCCCTCGCCGGCGCGCGGAGGCGGGCATCCAGGGCATCGTCCGGCGTTCATCGCTTGACGCGGATTTCACCGCCGCCCAACAGCCCGGTCGTTTCGCCGGTATTCCGGTTGACCGTGTCGCCGACGCTGGCCCGCGTTTCCGGGCCGTCCTCGGAGCGGACGACGACGCGGCCGGGGTTGGCGCGCTCCGGGACGATGGCGACGCCGGCGGCTTGCGGATCGTCCCGCGCGGCGCCGTTGATCCATACCGTGCGCCGGCCGCTGCTGCGCGTCACCACGCCGTCGATGGTCAACGTCGGGTCCTCGGGGATTTCCCGGCGTTCCGGAATGTCGAACTGGCGCTGCCGGTCGAGCGCGGCGCGGCGTTCCGGGGTGAAGAACAGGCGGCCGAGTTCCTGCGCCGCGACCGGCGGCGGGAGCGCGCAGGACAGCAGGAGCGCGCCGGCCAGCCGCGCCAGCCAGGCGCGTTCCGGACGCGGGAAAAAGCGGCGCGGCGGCGGATTCATGGCGCGCCTCCCTGCTTCCGACCCATGCCCGGCTGTCCGCGCATGCGTCGCTCCATCGATTCGGGCCGATTCCGGGAAACCGTTCATATCCGCTCCTTTCCGGCCTCGCGCAGGGTGATCCAGTCGATCAGGCAATCCGCCTGCAACAAGCCTTGCAGCGCGTCGCCGACGTCCTTCCGGCGCGCCACCTCGCAGTGTTTGACCTGGATCAGGGCGGGCGCCCGCCGGCGCAGTTCGCCGAGCAGGCGGGTCAGGTCCTCCTCGTGCAGCAGGCGCGCCTGCAGCTTCATGGTACTGGCGTACAGGCCGAAGCCGCCGGCGCGGTCGCCGTCCAAGGCATGCTGCGGGGCAAACTCGTAGCGGACTTCGATCAGGCGGAGCCGGTCGCGGATATCGCGGAGCAGTTCGATCCATTCCAGGCGCTGTTCCCCGCCGATCATGCCGCGCGCCTGGAGACGGCGGAACAGCATGGCCTTTTGCCGGATTTCATCCTCCTCGCCGCGGATCCGCCGGAGTTTCCCGGCGATGTCGAGGCCTTCGGCGCGCGCCGTCGACAAGGCCGTCCGCGCGGCGACGATCGTCTCGCGGGAGAAAACGATGGCCACCGTCCCGAGCGCGAGCATCAGCGCCAGGGCGAACAGGCTGCCCCGCAGTCTGGACAGATCGCGCAAGCCGAATTTCACGGCGCGCTCCTCCGGGTGACGAGCAGGCCGAACTCGCGGGGTTTCGCTTCCTCCGGCAAGGCGTCGCCGCCGCGCAGCGAAGCACCGGAGGCGATGTCGAAAGGCTGCTCCAGTATTTCCACGCGCAGCCCGGCGTTGGCGCGCAAGGCCTCGACGAAACGATTGAACGCGGCCAGCAACTGGCGGGTGCCGGCCCTGGCGGGCAGCCGCAGCGTACCGCGCACGACCAGGCTTTCGCCGTCCTCCGGCGGCGCCCGCGCCGTGCCAGGAGCGCCAAATCCCGCCGCGCCCGGATCGCCGGAGCCGGCCGCGCCCGGCGCGGCGATGCCGATCTTCCAGTCGAGGCGGTCGATCTCGATGGCCGGTTCGGCCTGCAGGGCCAGGCTGATTTCCCGGTAAAAGGCGGTGGGCGTCGTGCTCCGCCGCTCCTCCGCGAGATAGTGGTCGATCACGTGCTTGAGCGTTTCGTGCTCGATCGGCACGTCCGGGAAGGTCTTGACGATCTCGTCGTACTGCCGCCGGGCGAGCGCCGCCTCGCCGCGCAGCGCCGCCGCGTCCCGCGCGACCTGGCGGGCGTCGAACAGGTATTTCCCGGAGCACAGCAGGCAGGCGGCCAGCGCCAGCGCGCCGGCTCTCCAGAGCAG
>JAISNE010000170.1 GCA_031276375.1 Accumulibacter sp. | reverse complement strand
GCAAAAAAACGCGGATTCCCTTGGGTTTTCGCTGTCGATTCGATTACAATACCCAGCTCATTTGTTGTCCATCGTCCATCGAATCTTGAACTTAGGAAAGAGTTAATGCCTGCTATTCGCGTCAAGGAAAACGAGCCGTTCGAAGTAGCCATTCGCCGTTTCAAGCGCACGATCGAGAAAACCGGTTTGCTGACGGAGTTGCGCGCCCGCGAGTTTTACGAAAAACCCACTGCCGAACGCAAACGCAAACTGGCCGCCGCGATCAAGCGTCATCACAAGCGCATGCGCAGCCAGACCCTGCCGCCCAAGCTGTACTGATTCCGGATTCCAGACCGTCGATCAGCCGCCTGTCCGAGGATAGGCGGCTTTTCGCGTTTGCGGGAACGGCTTTGCCGTTGCCGCCTCGTTTCGTCATTCCGCCGTGCCGGTTGGGCGGGTTTAGCCAGGAGTCTTGAGATGACCTTGAAAGAACGCATCAACGAAGATATGAAGGCCGCGCTGCGCGCCGGGGAGAAGGCCAGGCTGGGAGCCATTCGCTTGCTGCTGGCGGCCATCAAGCAGAAGGAGGTGGACGAACGCATCGTGCTCGACGACGCGGCGGTGACGGCCATCATCGACAAAATGCTCAAGCAGCGCCGCGATTCCATCGCCCAATATCAGGCCGGCGGCCGTCAGGATCTGGTCGACGCGGAAAAGTTCGAGGCGGACCTCTTGCGGACCTATTTGCCCGCCGGACTCTCCGACGCGGAGATCGACGCGGCGGTGGCCGCGGCGGTGGCCGAAACCGGTTCCGCGGGGCCGGGCGACATGGGCAAGGTGATGGCCTTGCTGAAGCCGCGTCTGGCGGGCCGGGCGGACATGGCCGAGGTATCGAAGCGGGTAAAGGCCGCGCTGGGCCACGCTGGCGCGCTGAAAACGAGCTAGCGAACCGTCGGTGATTCCGGAGTCCTACATCCAGGAGCTGTTGCATCGGATCGATATCGTCGATCTGATCGATGCCTGCGTGCCTTTGCGCCGGGCCGGCGCCAACTATGTCGCCTGCTGCCCTTTCCACAGCGAAAAAACGCCGTCCTTCACCGTCAGTCCGTCCAAGCAGTTCTACCATTGTTTCGGTTGCGGCGCGCATGGAACGGCGATCGGCTTCGTCATGGAATACTCCGGGCAGGGCTTCGTCGAGACGGTCAAGGAACTGGCGGCGCGGGCGGGCATGCCGCTTCCGGAGGATGACGCGACACCGCGCGACGGGCCGAGGATACAGGCGCTGACCGAAGTCATGGCGCGCGCCGCCAAGTACTATTACGAGCAGTTGAAGCGCTCGGAAAAGGCGATTGCCTATCTCAGGCAGCGGGGCGTCAGCGGCGGGATCGCGCAGAAATTCGGTATCGGTTACGCTCCGGAGGGATGGCAGAACCTGGCGTCGGCCTTCGAGGACTACTCCACGGCGAGTTTGCAGCAAGCCGGTCTGGTGCTGCGCGGCGAACAGGGGCGGCTCTACGACCGCTTCCGCGACCGGGTGATGTTCCCGATCATGAATCCGAAGGGCGAAATCATCGCCTTCGGCGGCCGTGTTCTCGGCCAGGGCGAACCCAAATACCTCAACTCGCCGGAAACGCCGCTGTTCGAGAAGGGGCGCGAGGTTTTCGGCTTGCCGCAGGCGCGCCAATCCCTGCGCGACAAAAACACGGTCATCGTCGTCGAAGGCTACATGGATGTCGTGGCCCTGGCGCAGCACGGCATCGGCAACGCGGTGGCGACGCTGGGGACGGCGACGACCGCGGCGCACATCCAGAAGCTGCTGCGTCAGGCGGACCGGCTCGTTTTTTGTTTCGACGGCGACGCCGCCGGGCGCAAGGCGGGCTGGCGGGCCTTGGAAAACAGCCTCGAAGCCTTGCCGGAGCAAAAAACGATCGGTTTCGTCTTCCTGCCGGAATCCGACGACCCGGACAGCTTCGTGCGCGAACGGGGGGCGGAGGCGTTCGAGCGGCTGGCCGCGCAAGCCATGCCGCTTTCCGAATTTCTGCTCAAGGAACTGGCCGCGCGTTGCGACATGACCAGCGCCGAGGGACGCGCCCGGCTGGTGGCCGAGGCCAAGCCGCTGCTGGGCCGCTTGCAAACACCGTTATTGCGGCTACAGTTGGTCAAGAGGCTGGCCGAGGCCAGCGGCTTTTCGCAGGCCGAAGTGGAACGCTTGTGCGATCTGAAGCCGGTTGCGCGGCCGGCGCCCGCCAGGGCGGCGCGGCCGCCGCCGTCGCTGCTGCGTCCGCTGCTTCGGCTTTTGCTGCAAAAGCCCGAGCTGGCCCGGCGCGTGCCCCTGGAGGCGTTGCCGGCCCATTCGGAGGAGACGCGTGCGATCGTGAAACTGTGCTCGATGGCGCCGGAGTCCGGCGGTTCGATTCCGGGCTACGCCGCCTTGCTGGAGCGTTTGCGCGGCAGCGAGGAGGAGGCCGTGCTGCGCGAAGCCGCGGCCGAACTTATGCGGCAGCCGTTTGCCGAAGAGGACATCGACGCGGAGTTCAACGGAGCGATCGACCGGTTGCAGGAAGGCGAAAGAAAGCGGGCCTTCGCGCGGCTCCAGGAAAAGGTGGCGAAGCTCGGCGTGGCCGGCCTGTCGGGCGAGGAAAAGGCGCACTACCTGCGGATGCTGGGCAGGCCGGGTAGTGCGGCGGGTTGAGTAAGTCATGGTAATATTTACAGTCTTTCCAGTGGGAGGCTAACCGGGAACAGCTCATGGCAAGGGAAAAGGCAGCAAGCAACAAATCGGCGAAGGCGAAGGCCGCCGAGCTTTTGATGGCGCAGATCGATAATCAGCCGTCGCCCATCGACGAGGAAACACGCAAGACGCGGCTCAAGACATTGATCAAGCTGGGCAAGGAGCGCGGCTTTCTGACCTACGCGGAAGTCAACGACCACCTGCCGGACGACGTGGTCGACGCGGAGCAGATCGAAAGCATCATCAGCACGTTCAACGAGATGGGCATCCAGGTTTACGATGAGGCGCCGGAGGCCGAAACCCTGTTGATGTCCGAGACCACGCCGGCGGTCGCCGCGGACGACGCCGACGTGGAAGAACAGGCCGAACAGGCGCTGTCGACGGTGGATTCCGAGTTTGGCCGCACCACCGACCCGGTACGCATGTACATGCGCGAAATGGGCTCCGTCGAACTGCTGACGCGCGAGGGCGAAATCGAAATCGCCAAGCGCATCGAGGATGGCCTGAAACACATGATCCAGGCGATTTCCGCCTGCCCGACGACGATTGCCGAAATTCTCGATTGCGCCGACCGGATCGCGCGCGACGAAATGCGCGTCGACGAATTGATCGACGGACTGATCGACTCGAACGCCGGGAAGGAAATTCTCGACGACCTGTCCGAAGAGGAAGTGGCCGTCGACGACGAAGACGAAGACGAGGATGACGAAGACGGAGAAGAAGCCGTTTCCGCGTCGCTGATCAAGCTCAAGGAAGACACCCTGGCGAAGCTGGCGACCATCAAGGGCTACTACGCCAAGGCCCATGCCGCGCTCGCCAGAAAAGGCTCGCAGGACAAGACCTATCTCAAGTACCAGCACAAGATTTCCGAAGAGATGATGGGCATCCGCTTCACTTCCAAAACCATCGAGCGCCTTTGTGATTCGGTGCGCAACATGGTCGAGGAAGCCCGCGCCTGCGAGCGGAAGATTCAGCGTATCTGCGTCGATACGGTGCGCATGCCTCGCCCGCACTTCATCAAGATTTTTCCGGGGAACGAGCTTAGTCTGGACTGGGCGGAGCGGGAAATCGAAGCCGCCGCGGGCAAGTCCTACGGCTCGGTTCTCGCCCGCAACGCGCCCAATATCAAGGAAGAGCAAAGGAAGCTGCTGGGCTTGCAGGAGCGCATCGGCATTCCGCTCAAGGAGCTCAAGGACATCAACAAACAGATGTCCATCGGCGAAGCCAAGGCGCGCCGCGCCAAGCGCGAGATGACCGAGGCCAACCTGCGCCTGGTCATCTCGATTGCCAAGAAATACACCAATCGCGGCCTGCAGTTTCTCGACCTGATCCAGGAGGGCAACATCGGCCTGATGAAGGCGGTCGACAAGTTCGAATACCGGCGCGGCTACAAGTTCTCGACCTATGCCACCTGGTGGATCCGCCAGGCCATCACCCGCTCGATCGCCGACCAGGCGCGCACCATCCGCATCCCCGTGCATATGATCGAGACGATCAACAAGATGAACCGCATCTCGCGCCAGATTCTGCAGGAGACCGGCATCGAGGCCGACCCGGTGACCCTGGCCAGGAAAATGGACATGCCGGAAGAGAAGATTCGCAAGATCCTCAAGATCAGCAAGGAGCCGATTTCGATGGAAACGCCGATCGGCGACGACGACGATTCGCATCTCGGCGATTTCATCGAAGACGCCGCCACGCTGGCGCCCACCGACGCGGCGCTGTTTTCCAGCCTGCGGCTGATCACCAAGGACGTGCTCGACACG
>JAISNE010000158.1 GCA_031276375.1 Accumulibacter sp. | reverse complement strand
AACGAGCTTCGGCGCTTGCCTGCTCTCCCCCGCCCGGCGGGGGAGAGTGCCCCGGCAGGGGCGAGAGAGGGCGCACTCCCTCCGGCGTGAAGCGCCGCCTGTTTTTCTTGGTTTTTTTGACGACTCCGAAGGGAAACGCGACAGGGACGGGATAGTGACGCTGCGCGCCCACGGGGGGCGCTCCCGCGAAAGACCGCGTGGGGGCAGGCCCCCGTGCCTGCCCGCGCCCGCAACGAAACGCCCGTTCCCAAACGCTCCATTACGACATCCGTGTATGCGATTGCCCTGGCTCCCTCAAAAAAACGAGGGGCCAACGACGGTTTCCAGGATAATTCATATTTGCGGCGCGAAAGTCCGGGCGGCGCTTCCGGGAACTTTGTCATTTGCGCTTGGCGCGCGGGTGCGCGGTGTCATAGACCTGCGCCAGGTGCTGAAAATCGAGGTGGGTGTAGATCTGGGTCGAGGCGATGCTGGCGTGGCCGAGCATTTCCTGCACCGCGCGCAGGTCGCCGGACGATTGCAGCAGATGCGAGGCGAATGAATGCCGCAGCATGTGCGGATGCACGCCGATCGGCAATCCTTGGGCCAGCGCGCGCTTTTTGAGCTGCTCTTCGACGACGCGCGGATGGATGCGCGCGCCGCGCTGGCCGACGAACAGCGCGGTTTCTTCCGTCCGCGCGACTTCGGCGCGCCGTTCCACCCAGCGCCGGATCGCTTCGCGCGCCTTGTTGCCCACCGGCACGATGCGGGTTTTGTTGCGCTTGCCGAGGACGCGGATTTCGCCATCCGTCAAGTCGGGCAGACAGGAAATGTCGAGGGAGGCCAGTTCGGCCAGACGCAATCCCGAGGAGTAAAAAAGCTCGAACATGGCTTGATCGCGCAATTCCAGCGCTTCTTCGCCGATGTCGCGTTCGAGCAGGTGTACGGCCTGGTCGGGCGAGAGGACCTTCGGCAAGTGGCGCGGGCGCTTGGGCGCCTTGACGCCGTCCGCCGGGTTGGCGCCGATCTCGCCGCGCATGCCCAGCCAGCGGAAAAATCCACGCCATGCCGAGAGCATCCGCGCCAGCGAACGCCCGCCCAGGCCCGCCGCGTGCAACTGGACGATGAAACGGCGGATGTGATGCGTCTGGAGGCGCTCATAGCCGATTTTTTCCGGCAGTTCGCCGATCAGGCGATCGAGCGCGCGCAAATCGCGCCGGTAATTACTGACCGTGTGCGGCGACTGCCGGCGTTGCCGGGCAAGCTCGTCGAGGTAGCGTTCGACCGCCGCGGTCTGGGTCATTTCAGGCCAGCGGCAGAACCCGCGCCAGGGCCGCGGAAGCCATTTCGCCCAGCCGCTGCAAGTACAGGGTGCCCATGCCGGAATAAAAGCGCTGCGCATCCTCGCTGCCCAGCGCGATCATGCCGAAGGTGCCGCCGCCGTTGCGTAGCGCGATCAGTCCTTGCGAGCGCACGTGCTTCGCCGCTTCGGCGCCGAACCACGAGGCCGTCTCGAATCCGGAGGTCGAGCCGCAATACGGCTGCGCCAGCGTTTCGGCAAAGGCCTGCAGTTCTTCGCTGACGTTGACGAACTCGGGCAGTTCGGCGCCGTTTTCGGGCGGCCGCCACAAGCGCAGGGCGAACAGTGGAATGGCGAAATCGTCGCGCAGGTGAAAATTCAGCGTATGGATCACCGCCTGGAAGCTTTTCGCCGCGATGATCGCCACGCCGAGGCGATGCATCTTTTCGCCGATCATGTCGTTTTCCTCGCCGAACCCGATGAGTTCGGCCAGCTTGCCTTCCAGTTGCCGGTTCTTGTCGCGCAGCGCCAGCATTTGCCGCTCGGTGATCGAAATGGTCCGCCCGCCGTGCGGATGCGGAATGACCACGCGCGATATCAGGTCGGCATATTCTTCGAAAAACTGGGGGTGTTCTTGCAGATACTGCGCGACTTCTTCTGGATTCATGGTTCGATTTCTCCGGTAAATACGGTCACGGCGGGGCCGGTCATCGACACGGGCAGGCCAACGCCCGGCCAGGCAATGGACAGTTCACCGCCCCGCGTGGCAACGCGCACCGGTGAGTCGAGCAAACCGCGCAGAATCCCGGCCACGACGGCGGCGCAGGCGCCCGTGCCGCAGGCCAGGGTTTCTCCCGCGCCGCGCTCGAAAACGCGCAAACGGATGTCCCGCCGTCCGGCGATCTGCATGAATCCGGCGTTGACGCGCCGCGGAAAACGCGGATGCGCTTCGATCAGCGGGCCTTGCGCGGCCACCGGCGCGGCGTCGATGTCGGCCACCACCTGCACGGCATGCGGATTGCCCATCGATACGGCGGTGATCTCCAGCTCGCGTCCGCCGACATCGAGCGGCTGGACGACGGCGGACGATTCGCTGACAAACGGAATCCGCGCGGGGTCCAGCACCGGCACGCCCATGTCGACAGTCACCTGGCCATCGGCTTCGAGCCGCGGGGTGATGACTCCCGCCCTGGTTTCGACCCGGATTTCGCGTTTATCGCTCAGTCCCTGCTCGTACACGAAACGCACGAAGCAGCGCGCGCCGTTGCCGCACTGTTCGACTTCGCCGCCATCGGCGTTGAAGATGCGGTAGCGGAAATCGGCCTCCGGACATCCGGCCGGTTCGACCAGCAAGAGCTGATCGCAGCCGATGCCGAAATGGCGGTCGGCAAGAAAACGGATCCGGGCGGAGGTCAAGGCAATCGACTGGCGAACGCCGTCGATCACCACGAAGTCGTTACCCAGCCCGTGCATCTTGGAAAAACGGAATTTCATCGCAGAGGCCCTGATTGTCGAAATTGGCGCTGCATCGAGCGAAAGTTTCGGATTGCCGACAAACCCGTCTCGCGTCGCGGCGGGAGGGCGTCCGTAATGACGGGATGCGACAGCTTCAATCGTTCGACCGAATCGAGTCGTCCGGGATGCGATAGTCAGAGTTAGCCATCACCGCGCCGCTAGCTCTCTTGCATACGCTGCCCGAATAGCATCCGCAAGATTGTTTGATGCAATCTCAAACGGTGCAAAATCATTGATATTGTCCTGGCGGACGTGTAATTGTCCTTCGCCTATGTTGCCTCGATGCTGACCAACAGAATAATCACGATGAGATTCGAGTTCGTGGGACGACAGCACCCAATATCTAATCTTGTCTCTCCATACCGCTATCCAAACGAATACATCACAGCATCCTGGTTTGACCTGTTGGAAATTCATCCAGAATGGTCTGGTCGAGTCAGAAGCAAGTGCTTTTACATAAAGCGGTTCATTACTTTCCGCATCGACTGCCCTAGATGCTTTGACTTCAATCCTGATTTTTCCATCAAGGAAAAAGTCATACTCCCCCGAATATGACGGATCAAGTTTTTTTGATGGTTTCGCCAAGGCAGGAACCAATTCCTTCAGATTACCTTGTGCCCAAGCTTCGCCAAAAGCACGAGGGGCGCTTATTTCGAAAATGTAAAGGAAGGAATTACGCTCCATGTAACTATCACGCATCTCGTAATACTGATCCACAGACAAGACGCCACGACCGAGGAGCGTGGAAATAATGTATTCGAATTCGTTAAACGGATAGACCGAATAAAGTTTGGAGAGGCAATTGCGTACGGCGGCGGCATCAGGCAACCTATTTACGAATTCATCGAGTTGCGATTTCAGTTGCTCCATACGTGATCCCTTAAATCAGCATTGCCTGTATCGGAAAAATCGTCTGTTCTACCGAATTTTCGGCAGCGGCCAGCGCAATTTTGTCTTGCTCAAACGCATGACCATTTTGCCACCCTGTCTGTCCATTTGCGCGAAAGTGCTCAAGGCGCCGAATTGCAATTTCACAGAAAACTGGATCAATGTCGGTAGTAAAGCATCGGCGTTCAGCCATTTCCGCAGCGAGCAATGTTGTCCCTGAATGAGCAAAGAAATCTACAATGATGTCTGATTTTCTGGAACTGGCATCAATGATTCGACGGATGCTTTTAAGCGGTTTCTGTGCATAGCAACCGGATACATTTTCTTGTAGCCGATAGAACACTTGCTGTATATCAAGCCAAACATTCCCGGCACGTATCGTATCGGACTTGCCGCGTTGTAGATTTTCAGTAACTTTGCCCCCGACTTCTTTATAATAGCCCTTCAGCGCCTTGGGAATATCGGTATACTCTGCTCCGATATTAAACATCGGCTTCCCTCGAACGTAGTACAAAAGCTCCTGGCGTACCGCCATCCAGTTCCTTTGCGTTCCGTATCCACGTTGATTTCTGACAGTAATGAAACTTCTCGCATGAATCGGAAAATCCCTCATCATGATCATGAAGTCTGGCAACGGCTGATAGTGATTCTTCTGATCGGCTCCAAGCCACACATATAGAGAACAATCCTCTGTCAAGTGTCGAAGCGATGTCAAAACCCACTTCCTGCACCAAGCGATGTACTCTTCAACAGACCTAGTTTCGAAAGCAATCAAATTGTAGGGAGGATCGTGTATCGCTAACGTAGCTTGGCACCCGTCCATCAATGAGGCAACAGCATGTGAGTCGGTTGCATCAATGCAACCAACGCGGTGACCAGAAACAGGGTCGATCCATATGTCGCCTGCCTTGAGCCGACAATGCTTGAGAAGGCGCTGGCGAACCTCTGAGTCTTCATCCAGCCTTGGTAATGGGTTGTTGTGCATAGTCCTATCAGTTTACCCGGTACAAGACCTCGAACCATCATCGCTGTATAGGAGATCAAGTATGTGGGCTAATGCAAAAGCATTAAGAATGTGATGCTAGACGATGGTCTGCGCCAATGCAAGAGGATTGAGCAGGGCAAACGCATTTAGCTTTTTTGGACAAGTCCGAGCAAGGAAGCGCGATAGTGCGGGAGGCGTTCGGCGGTTTTTCTCCTGGAGCGAACGCTGCGTTTTGGATAAGTGTCATCCCGGCGCAACAGCGCCATAGCGAACTTGCGCAAGGCGGAGAAGTTCTGCGGGGCCTGTCCCTTGCGAACCCGGCAACCATCCTCACGAAAGGTGACATCGAGTACCCAGTGCAGGGCGTTTTCGATCCCCCGATGGCGACAGGCTGCCGTGGCGAAGGCTTCGGTTCTGGTAATTCCCTTGTTGCTAATAAAATAAGCGCGCTCACAGGAAACCTTGCCCTTGATCTCGCGTGTCCGTTCGAGCAGGCGTAAGCGTCCGGCGGGCGCCGTCGTGTAGATATCTGGATTTTGTGATCGGAAGGGATTAGGCGGAAGTGGAGCGCTCTGCAGCGGAGGAGGTTGCGAGATTCCAGGGCAGGAGTTGGGCCACGCGATGGACGGGATGCTCGGCGATACAGTCGATGACGTGGCGCAGGTAAGTTTCAGGCTCGATACCGTTCACTCACTCTCGCCGATTCCTACATCAAGGACAAGACGGCTTTCACCGGACGCTTACGTACATCCACCCCGCCTGCGGCGAAGTGTTGCGCTTGGCAGTGATGTCGATCAGCACATTCCCGGTCGGAACATGGCCTTCTTGTCGATGATCCCGCCGGAAATCATGAACACGCCGTCGCCCTTGTAATGCAGGGTTTCCGGGTGTTCCGGGCGAGGCGCGACATGTGCCTTGACGACTTCAAAAATGAAGTAATTGTAGCGGACGACCATCGCATCGTCATGCAGGCGACACTCGAAACTGGCGTGGCATTCTTCGATGAGCGGCGCGTCAACACACTTCGCCCGACCTGCGGTCAGCCCGAAAGCGGCGAATTTGTCGATGTCCGCGCCGCTCGTGTTGCCGATCCGCACCACCGTGTCGGTCAAGGCCGTAGTCGGCAGGTTGATGACGCATTCGCCGCTGGCGCAGATCATCCCGAAACTGTGGTTGGCGGCGGAAATGACGCAACCGACCAGCGAAGGTGAAAATTCCAGAATGCTGTGCCAGCCCATCGTCATAATGTTCGCCTTGCCCTGATGCCGTGACGACACCAGCACGATTGGCCCCGGCTCCAGGTAACGGCGAACCTCGCCGACCGGAAAATCCTTTTTCACGATGCGCGCACTCATGCTCATTTCTCCGTGACAGGGTTTATCTCCCGCGCCTCGCCGCCCGCGTCCCGCTGCCCCAACCAGCGCAAGAACAGGGTATGCGCCAGCGCCAGCAAGGTCGGGCCAAGAAAGATGCCGATGAACCCGAAGGCCAGTACGCCGCCGAAAACGCCCAGGGCGATGAGCAGGATGGGCAGGCTGGCGCTGCGGGAGATGAGGATAGGCTTGACGATATTGTCGACGCTGCTGATGATCGCAAGCCCGTACACTACCATGAAGATCGCCCAGCCGGTCGATCCTTGACTGTACAGCCAGAAGGCCGCGCCGCCCCAGATGAGCGGTGGGCCGACGGGGATCATGGAAAGGAAAAAGGTCGCCATCGCCAACAGGATGGCCCCCGGCACACCTGCAATCGCAAACCCGATCAGAGCGACCAGCGCCTGCGCCAGCGCCGTGCCGACAATGCCGATCATGACGCCGGTGACGGTGCCGCGCGAGAGTTGCAATAATTCCTCGCCCAACGCGCCGCCCAGATGGGTCGCGGCGCTTTTCAGGCGCCGGGTGATGGCGGCGCCGTCGCGGTACAGGAAAAACCCGATGAAAATCACCAACACCAATTGCAGGATGCCATTGCCGACCAAGCCGATGCTGGCGAACGCCGCCCGGCGCGTCGGCTCGTAGACGGTTTGCAGGAGTTTTTGCATCTCTTCGCGGTTGCCGGAAAGCCGCTGCCAGTATTCGGCCAGTTGCGCGCCGACATAGGGCAGGTCGACAAGGCGCGCGGCAACTTCGTCGGCGCCGCCTTGGAACCAGGGGCTGACGGTGTTGACCAACAGGTGTACAGCGTCGGAAAGCCCCATCGACAGCAGGATGGTGGGCGCGAGCATGCCCATACCGAGGATCAGGGTCATGACGCCAGCGGCAAGCGTGTCTCGCTCGCCCAGAAGACGATGCAGGCGAAGATAGAACGGCCAGGTGGTGACGCAGACCACGGCGGCGAAGAGCACGGCGGCCAGAAAGGGATGCAGCACCAGAAGGCAACCCAGGATGAGCAGGGTGACGAGGCTAATTTGCGCCAGCGGCTTGGGATCGCAGTTCAGGTTCACGGTGTTTGTCTCTCGTGTTCAAAGTCGCGCCAGGCTTTTGAGCGCCTGGCGGATGCCTTCGGATGTAGAAAGACCGGCGGGCAGCCGGTCGACGGCGGCCAGCGCCTCCTTGCTCGAATAGCCCAGTGCCACGAGCGCGTTCAGCACATCGTCGGCGACCTCTGGGGCAGACGCGCCGCCTGTGACAGAAGCGCCGACAGCGGCAGGCAGTTTGTCCTTCAATTCGAGCAACAGGCGCTCGGCGGTTTTCTTGCCGATACCGGGAATCCTGGTGAGTCGTCCGCTCTCTTGCCGCGTCACGGCGGCGGCAAGATCGGCGACCGAAAGACCAGAGAGCACTGCCAGCGCGATGCGCGCGCCGACGCCGGAAATCTTCAAAAGCTGGCGAAAGGCGGCGCGTTCATCGGCGTTGCCAAAACCGTACAAAAACTGCCCGTCCTCGCGCACCGCATGGTGCACCAAAAGCGTTACCGGCTCGCCCAGGGCGGGCAGATTGTAGAAGGTGCTCATGGGCACATCGATTTCGTAACCCACGCCGCCGACATCGACCAGGAGTTGCGGCGGGTTTTTCTCGACGAGCAGGCCAGAGAGGCGTCCGATCATGGCAGGCGTTCCAGTGCTTCAGAGGGAAGGCGCGGCAAGCGCCAGCCCCAGCGCGAGCAAAAGACCGCTGGCATTGGCGGCGATGATCGTGCGTTTTATCGCGCCCGGCAGCAGGGCGGGCGTGTTGGCGTGGGCGATCAGTTCGCGCGCGGCGGTAAAAGAGAACGGCAAGGCGAACGCGCCCGCCGCCGCGTAAATGGGCAGGATGTTCCTGGCGACCAAGAGCAGGATGGCCGCGTAGGAACAAAGGGCAATGAGCAGGCAGCCCCAGGAGGCCGATTCCGGCCCCAGGCGCACGACCAGCGTGCGTTTTCCGGCGCTGGCGTCCGCCTGCCGGTCGGGAAACTGGTTGATGTAGAGAATGTTGGCGACCAGGAGCGCAAAGGGCAAACCGGCAAGCCAGGGCAGGAGCGCGACTTGCCCGCGCTGCACAAAATCCGCGCCCGCCGCGATCAGCGTCCAGCCCGCGACGATGGCCGGTTCTCCCCAGCCCCGACACATGAGTTGCAAGGGCGGCGCGGAATAGGCCCAGCCGACAAACAGCCCGACCAGCCCGATCCAGAGCAATTCCGGGCCGGAGACCCGCATGAGCCACAGCCCGGCCAGCATTACCACAAAGATTTGCGCGTAACCGAAAATCCCCATGCGCCGCTGGCTCAAAACGCCGTTCTGGATAAACCGGCTGCCGCCGGTAAAGGGAAAAATCCGTTCGCGGTTGGCGGCGTCGGAACCATTTTGCGCGTCGTAGTAATCGTTGATCACATTGATGCCGCCGTGCGCCAGGAGCGCGAAGAAAATTGTTGCCAGCGCCTTGTCGATTTGCAGGGGAAATCCGCCAAACCGCGCCGTCGAAAGACCGATCAGACAGGAGACAAGGGTGACGGAAAGAAAGGCGGGCCGCGTGGCCGCGAAATAGCGGACGACAGGGTTGGGAAGGGTTTCGAGGGTCGGCTCGGCGGCGGGTTTAGCGGCGGATTTGGCAGATTCGGCGAACATTGCGCTATCCTATCAGACGACCGTTGCGAACGCGATACGCGCGTGTTTTTCCGCGAGGTTCGCCCGATCCTGCGTCCGCGCCCAGCATCATACGACCCAGGCCGCCGTGTGCGTGGCAAATGGCGCAGGCCAGCGCGTCCGCCGCGTCCGCCTGCGGCACGCTGGACAGGCTCAGCAGGCACGTGACCATATGCTGCACCTGTTCCTTGGCCGCCTTGCCGTGTCCGACCACCGCCTGCTTGATCTGCAAGGCCGTGTATTCCGCCACCGGCAAACCGCCCGCCGTCAGCGCCGCAATCGCCGCGCCCCTGGCCTGCCCCAAGAGCAGGGTGGATTGGGGATTCACATTGACGAACACTTTTTCGACCGCCGCCTCCGCCGGGGCGTAGGTTTCGATCACCTCGCCCACACCGACAAACAAGGTATGGATGCGCTCCGGCAAGCTTTGACGCGCGTCGGACTTGACACAGCCGCTGGCGATGTAGCAAAGCATCGCGCCGCGTTTTTCGATCACGCCAAAACCCGTCACGCGAAGGCCGGGGTCGATGCCAAGGATGCAGGTCATGTTTTGGGATCGGAGAACAAAGATCGAAAAATCAGCCGCGCGACACGGTCTGGAAGAAAGGCGACCATGGTACACGAAGCCGTGCGGCGGCTTGAGCGAGCGTGGCGCGACGATCCCGGTCGAGCATAAGATGCCTGTTACGAGCTTTTGAATCTGTCCACTTTAATGATTTTCAAATTGTCCGCTTTTTGATGCCGTATGCCAATTGCCGGAGGGCGCAGCCAGTAGGCAATTGGCATACGGCGGCGGACGCCTGGCGCTCACGCGACCTTCCTGGGGCCGTGGAAAATCGCCATCCGACCATCCGCTCATGGCGTTCGCACAGGATATCCGACAGTTCGCCGCCCATCCACGGCACAAAGGCCGTCCCTTCTTCCTGCGCCGCCACCTGGAATTCCTCGTTGTAACGCTTGCGGTATTCTTCCTGAATGAACCGGTTCGCCGCTTCCATCTCCGTGATGTCGCTCCGAACGCCCGCGCGCCTCTGGAGAATACGCAGCAATCATACGGATGTCCAACCGCCGCATCGCTTGTCCAAATTGGGTCAGATGGGTCTTGTCCACCTTTTTTCCCGCTTCCGGCGTCGTCCAGTAATGGCTGCCGCGATCACTGTAGAAGCTGCCGGGCAACCCATGCGATTCGATTACTTCCTGCATCCCCCGAAAACTCGACGCCGTGCCTTCCTCCTCCACCAGGAATTCAGGATGTCTGCGATGCGACCATTGAAACGCTCGACCATCCCGTTGGTCTGTGGCGTCCGGGGACGGGTCAGGCGATGCTCGATCGCAAGCGCCGCGCACAGTTGATCGAACTCATGTTGGCCGCTGGCCTGTTTGTCACGGTAGAGCAAGCGGTCGGTGAATTCCTTGCCGTTGTCCATCAGTATCTTTTGGATGCGCACCGGGCAGGCCAGGGAGAGGTTTTTCAGGAAGGCGCTGGCGTTCCTGGCGGTCTTGTCTTCCTTTACTTCCAGATCCATCTGCGGCAGGTATTTCACGTCCATGTGCAGCATTTCCTCACCGTGACGCGCCCGACGCCACCAGGCGAGTCTCGAAATGTCGTATCCCGGACGAGATTCGATTCAATTTCCACGCTGGCCGCTGTTTTTTGCGCGTGAGGTGTTGCGGGAAGTGGTCGATTCGCTAAAGACAAGGAAAGGAAGATGGAGCTTCGTTTGCATAAGAATGCCCGGACAACGCCTGCGGTGCGCGCGGAGATTGCGGCGAG